>DAOVTJ010000154.1 GCA_030633165.1 Thiomargarita sp.
TCAGTTTGACAATTTGAGGGTAGAATAAACTTTTGTTGTGTCATTATACACAAATTATTTATATTGTAAGTAGTTTACCTTTCCCAAGTTCCAGATTTTCCACCGCTTTTCTTTTTTAAACCAATTTTATCAAGAATCATGCCGCGATCCACCGCTTTACACATGTCATACACTGTTAATAAAGCAATTTGTACTGCCGTCAATGCTTCCATTTCTACACCTGTTTGTCCCGTCGTTGTCACAGTTGCTTGACAAAGCACCGCATTTTTTTCTGGTAATGGGGTTAAATCAACATTAATATGTGTCAACATTAGCGGGTGGCATAAGGGGATTAATTCACTGGTTTTTTTAGCTGCCATAATACCCGCAATTCGCGCAATACCTAAAACATCGCCTTTTTTATGATCGCCTGCCATTATTAACTTTAATGTTTCTGGTTGCATAATTATCATGCCATCGGCAATAGCAAGGCGTGTTGTGCTATTTTTTTCACCTACATTGACCATATAGGCTTCACCAGCTTGATTAAAATGAGTCAATTGAGTCATGATTTTTCGCCTGCCATAAAGGCTTCAATTTCTGAAACTGTTTTAGGTAAACCTGCTGTTAGTATTTCATGTCCATTTTCTGTTATTAATACATTATCTTCTATACGAATACCAATATTCCACCATTCTTTTGCAATATCTTCTGCTGCTGTGATGTATAAACCTGGTTCAACAGTCATCACAAGTCCTGCTTCTAATTCTCGCCAAACATTATCAACTTTATAATCACCTGTATCATGTACATCCATACCAAGCCAATGACCAATATTAGGGACGTAAAAACGTGTATATGCTTCTTCTTCTATTAATGCATCAAATTTACCTACCAGTAAACCAAGTTCTATAAGTCCTTGAGTGATCACATCAATCGCTACCTTTAGAACCTCATTCCACTGATTACCTGGATAAATTTTGCTTAATGCAGCCTGTTGGGCTTTTAAAACTAATTCATAAATGGTTTTTTGAGCAGGTGAAAAATGACCATTGATGGGAAAAGTGCGTGTAATATCAGAAGCATAATGGTTAAATTCTGCCCCAGCATCAATAAGTACCAAGTCTCCATCATTAAGGATGCAGTTATTTTCTGTGTAATGAAATATGCAAGCATTTTTTCCACCACCCACAATACTTGGAAAAGCAGGAGAGCGACAACCATTACGTATAAATTCATGATTGATTTCGGCTTCTAATTCATATTCATACAAACCAGGTTGACAAAAACGCATCGCACGTTTATGGGCACGCATGCCAATATCAACAGCAGTACGTATAGCTTTTTCTTCGGCTTCACTTTTAAAAAGACGCATTTCATGCAAAATATGATCTAATGCAACCATTTCATTGGGGGCAACAACACCATTGCGAATACGAGCACGTAGTTGATTTATCCAATTAATTATTTGTTCATCAAAAGTCTGAGAATAGCCCATTGGATAGTACAAGCATCGACAACTTTCCAACAAGCATGGTACAATTTCATCAATATCGGTGATAGGAAAAGCATCATCTGCCCCATATAGTTCACAAGCGTCTTCTAAACCGATATGCTGATCATAATGATCTTTTTCACGGCAAAATAATATATATTGACCTTGCTCGCGTTCTGGTATGATAACCGCAAGTGCTTCTGGTTCTGGAAATCCCGTTAAATATGCAAAATCACTATCTTGACGATAGGGATAATGCACATCACAATTACGTATTTTTTGGGTCGCGGCAGATAAAATAGCCATACTGCCTTCCCCCATCATGCCCATTAATTCTTCACGGCGGTTTTTAAATTCAATTTTGTTCATTGTCTTGGCTTATATACATATTGATAACACCGATTTTTATGTATTCAACTAATTGCATATATTGTTCCTCATTTCGCTCATTCATATCAGCAGGTGCAATGCGTGAAATTGAAATGAGATCATCAATAAATTCTTTAGCCTCATCAGGTATACCCGTCATTCCTAATCCAAATAAAAAACCTTCACACCACCCCCCTAATGCCTGTGTACGTTCTAACAGGGAAATTTCATCACTTGGCAATAATGGCATGAATTCACAATTAGGCGAATTTAATTGTTCTTGAGTATAATGTTTTACTAATAATAATTGTTGTTGACATTTTGAAGCCAAACCATCATTAACCGCCATTTCACTAAGAACATGTTTAAACCAAATCTCATTATCAAAGGCTGGCGTGCTACATAATAAGCCACATAAAATGCCATGTGTTTCAGCCGCATCCATCAAAGCTCCAACATGTTGTAATGACGTATTAACTGGTTCGTAAATTTCATCCATGATTACTTCTTGCTCCGCAAAATACGATTAACACTATCTAATCGCCGTAAATGTCGCATGATAGTGGCTAAATGAACACGATTTTGCACAGCGAGACAAAATTTTAGTGTACTATAACCAGATTCCGAATTTTCATTAGACACATGTTGGATATTACTATCCATATTGGCAAGAGCTGCTGCTACTTGGGCTAAGACACCACGTTGATCATGCACCTCGAGATGAATATCAACTAAAAATTCTCCAGTTATATCAATTTCCCATTCAACCGCTAACAACTTTTCAGGGTTTTGACGATAGTTCGCAATATTTCTACAGTTTGCTGTATGAATAATAATTCCTCGCCCTGTACTCACAAAACCGACAATTTCATCACCTGGAATAGGACGACAGCAGCGTGAAAATGTAACTAAAATACCTTCTGTTCCTTTGATCATTAAAGGATTAGTTTTTTCATTCGCTAGATCAATTGATAAATCAAATTTTGCATCAAATTGACGTGCGACAATCAATGCCATACGATTACCCAAACCAATATCTGCTAACAATGTTTCTAATTTATCAACTTTAAAAGTATTCAATAAAGCAATAGATTGTTCTGTACTGAGTGTATCCACTGATAAGCTGTATGTCGCCAACTCTTTATCTAGCATGCGTTGCCCTAATTTCACGGCTTCATCATGTTGAAGAGTTTTCAAAAAGTGTCGAATGTGGGTATTGGCACGCCCACTGATTGCAAAATTTAACCAACTAGGATTGGGGCTAGACCATTTTGCAGTCAATACTTCAACTGTTTGTCCACTTACTAATGGTGTAGATCGAGAGGCATATTGATTATCAATTTTGGTTGCAATGCAATGATTACCCACTTCGCTATGTATGGCATACGCAAAATCAATAGCAGTTGCGCCTTTGGGCAATTGTATAATTTTCCCCAGTGGCGTAAAGACATATACTTCATCTGGGAATAAATCTGTTTTAACATGCTCTAAGAATTCTTGTGAATCATCTGCATTTTTTTGTATATCCAGTAAACTATGTAACCATTTGTTTGCGTATTGTTGGTTCGCATCATACGATTTTTTTGGATATAATGCCATAATTCCCTTTTCCGCCAAATCGTGCATAAGGCTGGTACGAATTTGAATTTCAATCAATACGCCATGAGGACTGAATAAGACCGTATGTAAAGATTGATAACCATTTATTTTAGGAATAGCGATATAATCTTTAAAGCGTTCACATATCGGTTTATAAGGCGCATGTACTAACCCAAGTACACGATAACAATCATCAAGAGATTTAGTAATAATCCGCAAAGCACAAATATTAGTCACTTGAAAAAAAGTTTTCCTTTTATCAGTGGAGCGATGCATTTTTTTTTCACGCATTTTTTCGTAGATACGATAATAATGTTTTTTTCGTGTCAAAAGTTTGGCATCACACTGAGAAATGCAATTTTCAAGAGTGCTTCGAATATTATGGATAATATCAGCACGCTGGCTATACATTTTTTGTAACACATTTGCCAAAACACGGTAACGCCAAGGATAAAGAGTTGCAAAACAAAGGTCTTCTAGTTCTAAGCGCACATCATTCATACCCAAGCGGTTGGCTATTGGCGCATAGATTTCCAAGGTTTCTCTGGCAATACGTCGCCGGGCTTCTGGTATCATCGCGCCCAATGTTCGCATATTGTGAAGGCGGTCCGCGAGTTTCAGGATAATCACACGAATATCTTGGCTCATAGCCAATATCATTTTTTGGAAACTCGCAGCTTGTGCTTGTTCACGGGTTTCAAAATGTATTGAGGAAAGTTTACTGACTCCATCCACTAACTCAGCCACCTTTTCGCCAAAGGCACTGACTAGTTGTTCCTTGCTAAATTCTGTATCTTCAATCACATCATGTAAGAGGGCAGCGCACAGTGTTTGAGTATCACAATGCATTTGACCTAAAATATAAGTAACAGCAAGGGGGTGAAAAATATAAGGAACACCCGATTTTCGCATTTGCCCATCATGGGCTTCAGCACTAAATAAATAGGCACTATAAACCTCTTTGATCTGTTGAGCATCAAGATAGCTTGCAAGTAAATCACACAAATCAGCTGCTAATAATCTGGAAGGCAGTGGCGAAAGTGACATAATAGTATTACATTTTCTCCCTTATTTATTTTTATGACTATAAGACTGGAGTTTTTCAAAATTGGAAGGCGTAATTTTGCCACTTGCAATTTCTCGCAATGCTAGTACAGTGGGTTTATCGTTTTCAGTGGGCACCAAAGCTGGCGCACCCATAGCAATCTGACGAGCGCGTTTACTGGCGAATAAGACGAGATCAAAACGATTCTCAATATGCTCTAAACAATCTTCTACGGTAAGACGTGCCATATTTTTTTCTCTCTGGGTAAAATTAGCTTATGACATTGATTTGTCATAGTGTACCAAAAAAACAAGATAAACAAAATGTTATTTTATGCTTTTAATGTTTCATTTTAAGAAACGTCCATAACATATTGATTTATTAACTATAAAAATATTAAACATATATTTTGGAGAAATTTATGTCCCACGACGTGATCAACACTTCTCATGCTCCCCAAGCAATTGGGACATATTCACAAGCTGTAAAAGTCAATAATATCGTTTATCTGTCAGGGCAAATTCCTTTAGTAGCTGATACCATGACTTTGGTTTCTGGGGACATGGCAGCACAAATTCATCAAGTTTTTAATAATTTGCAGGCAGTCGCACAAGCAGCGGGGGGAGAGCTAACAAGTATTGTTAAACTAACTATCTATTTAACTGACTTAACACATTTTGCCTTAGTTAATGAAATTATGGCTGAGTATTTCCAAGTACCTTATCCAGCACGCTCAGTTGTTGGAGTCTCGGCTTTGCCTAAAGGTGCAGCGGTGGAAATTGATGCTATATTAACCTAGCTGTTTATCTAAATGACCATAGCTATAACTACTTTGCACACAAGTAGCTGAAAAATTAACCCGTCTCGACATATATTCTGTCGAAGATATGTTATTTCAGATGTGCGCTATGATTTTATTCTCTCTATTAAGCAAATATTTCAAACACAAGAGATTATAGATTATATACCAGAATCAATACAAAACCAATTTAATTTATGGTAGTGATGCAATGTGAGTGTTCTTATGTAGAGTGCTATCTAATACTGATTGATTTTTATATCATCCATATTCCAGGACTAGCAATTTTCAGAAGGAACTAGCGCCCCCATTAAACGGGGCTATTCGCCCTGTATCCTGGCTTTCAGCCACCAAGTTCTCCAGCCCTCCAGTCTTTTAGCGGGTGCTTGTTGAGTGCTATTGGTTCAATGTTTTCTATCGAATAGTCAAAACAAGACCTGGTAGTTGTGCCTTTAAGCTACCAGATCTCAATAGTGATTATCCACAAGTATAGATGACATCCCAAAAGTACGTCGCCTACATAAGAACACTCATATTGCATCACTATCTAATTTTCACTTTCAAATAAATTATTATTCAATATTTCAATAGCCAGCTCTACATCTGATTTAACATGTTTATCCACTAATGCATCAAATCTATCTGAAATCTCGGTTTTAACTCGTTTCCCATCTTTTACTTCTTGTATGTGACATTTTTGTTCTTCTTCCGCTTCTGCTAATTCAGCCCGTTCTTTTCCATCTATGGATAAATAAACACGATAATTAGCCTTAAACATCTTTTTACGGGCAATTTCATAGCATTTTGGAAATTCATTCACCGCTGCTTGTCCTTTTTCCTGAAATTTTTGAAGGAGTTTTTTGCCATTATTACCTGTGATTCCAATTTCACGACAGACTTGTTTTGCATTAAAGGCATTAGCGAGATGTGCCATTAATAATTGAGTTAGAATTTTTCTCGTTTCCTGTCTTACAAGAATACTTTTCCCTTTGAAAACTGTGTGTTGCATGTACACTTGTTCAAATACAAAAAA
>DAOVTJ010000225.1 GCA_030633165.1 Thiomargarita sp.
ATTTCACCCGCTTGCCCACCATTCTTGAGGTATTTTTGAAATGAAAGGATGAAATGTAATGGATTTCTGAAATGGTGGGCAAGATAATTTGCCTACAATGGCTAAACATAATATTCAAGTTTTCTAAAAAAAAGGTAAGACGCACCCCGATGTCGCTACTGCGGATATTTGTAGCGAGGTTGATGCGATCTGCTACACGGATAGTCGATGCTGTGCCGTACCACCCGCCACCGCGAAGCATTCGGTCCTCTCCAATACTAGGTTCTGTAGGTTTTTTGTTCGGGGATGACGACTGTTCCTTATATTAAAAAGTTTGCAAATAACCGACTCATTGCGTAAAATGGAAAAATTTTTATGGCTAAAAAGACAGCATTATATAACAAGCATTTGCAATCAAATGCAAAAATCGTTAATTTTGGCGGTTGGGACATGCCACTACATTATGGTTCTCAAATCAATGAACACCATCAAGTACGACAGTCTGTAGGCGTATTTGATGTCTCACACATGACAATTATTGATTTAAAGGGACAACGGGTGCGAGAATTTTTACGCTATTTGCTCGCTAATGATGTGGCACGTTTAAAAAAGACTGGCAAAGCACTGTATAGTTGTATGTTAAATGAACAAGGCGGTGTTATTGATGATTTAATTGTTTATTTTCAAGAAGAGAGTAAATTTCGTCTTATTGTTAATGCAGGGACACGGGATAAAGATCTTGCTTGGATTACCCAACATGCTCAAAGCTTTAGTGTAGAAGTCCAGGAACGCGATGATCTGGCTATGTTGGCTGTGCAAGGACCCAAGGCACAAGAGAAGCTTAAATCTTTAATAAAAGATTTACCCATACCACCGCCTTTTTCTGCCGTTTGGAATGAAATTTTTGTTGCACGGACAGGTTATACGGGTGAAGATGGTTTTGAAATCATTTTAGCAAATGACCAAGTTTGTGATTTTTGGGATAATTTACTCGATGTAGGAGTGCTACCCATTGGGCTTGGGGCGCGTGATACTTTACGTCTTGAAGCGGGTATGAATTTATATGGGGAAGATATGGATGAAAACTATTCTCCTTTAGAATCTGGTTTAGCTTGGACTGTCGCTTTTAAACCAGAAGACCGAAATTTTATTGGACGTAATGCTTTACAAGCTAAACCAAAGCAAGTGATGGTAGGCTTAGTCTTGCAGAATAAAGGCATATTACGTGCACATCAAACAGTATCTGTTGAAGGGGGGGAGATAGGCTATATTACTAGCGGTACCTTTTCACCGACATTAGGGGTTTCTATTGCATTTGCACGTTTACCAATAGGCAAGTATGACCAAGTGAACGTGACAATACGCAAAAAAGTATTAGTCGCACAAGTTATTACTCCCCCATTTGTGCGACAGGGCAAAGCTTGTTTTTGATAACTGATAATTGATAATTGATATGAGTGAAGTACCTGAAAATTTGAAATATACGAGTTCCCATGAATGGGTACGTGTAGAACAAGATGGCACCGTCACAATTGGGATTACTGACCATGCGCAACATGAATTAGGTGATTTAGTTTTTGTTGAATTACCAGAAATAGGCACTCATCTTGAGATAGAAGATGCCTCTGGTGTACTAGAATCGGTCAAAGCAGCCTCTGATCTATATTGTCCAATAGCTGGCAAAGTGATTGCTATTAATACCGCTTTAGATGATACACCAGAATTAATTAATCAGAGTCCTTATGATAAAGCCTGGTTATTTAAACTAGAGCCAACAGAAAACAGTATGCCAACGCTGTTGACAGCCACTCAATATATTGAAAGCATTACAAATACAGAGTAGTGTATCACTGAACTTCAAGAGAAATCTTGAAGTTCTCAAATCAGGACATTTGATGCCTTATATTCCACATACTCAAGATGATATTAGTGCCATGCTTGCCACCATTGGCATCTCCAATATCGACGACTTATTTGATGAAATACCAAGCACTTTGCGTTGTGATAACTTAGAAAAAATTCCACCATCCGTGACGGAAATGGAAATAGGGCAAATCATGCGCCAACGTGCTGCCCAAAATGGTAATGCTGTTTGTTTTATCGGTGCAGGGGCTTATGAGCATCATATTCCTGCAGCAGTTTGGGAAATTGCGACACGTGGTGAGTTTTATTCTGCTTATACCCCTTATCAAGCTGAAGCCAGTCAAGGAACGTTGCAACTTTTATATGAATTTCAGACCATGATGGCAAATTTGACAGGCATGGATGCCTCTAATGCGTCATTATATGATGGTGCTTCTGCATTGGCAGAAGCGATATTAATGGCTATACGCTTGAAAAAATCAAAGGTAAAACGCATTTTAATGCCTACAACAGTACATCCAATGTATCGGCGTGTTGTCCATAGTCTTGTTAAAAATCAAAATATTACACTTACTGAAATCCCTTATAATGTTGATAGTGGTACGATCATCCCTGATAATTATCTCACAGATGAAACTGCTGCTTTAGTTATCCCGCAACCCAATTTTTTTGGAAATCTTGAAGCGGTGGATGAATTAACAGATTGGGCACATTCACAAGGTTTATTAGTCATTGCGGTTGTCAATCCCTTAATACTTTCTGTACTATCACCGCCCAACGAATGGGGAAGTAAAGGCGCTGATATTGTTTGTGGAGAAGGGCAACCTTTAGGTATTCCTCTTTCTTTTGGTGGACCATATTTTGGTTTTATGTGTTGTAAAAAGGCTTATGTGCGGCATTTACCTGGACGTATTGTTGGACGTACTGTTGATCTTGATAACAAAATAGGTTATACCTTAACTTTACAAGCGCGTGAACAACATATTCGCCGTTCCAAAGCCACTTCAAATATTTGCACCAATCAAGGTTTAATGGTAACAGCTGCTACCATTCATATCGCTTTATTGGGTGCAAAAGGCTTAGAATACACCGCACGAAATTGTCATACTAATACTAGAACTTTAGTTAATAAATTGACGGCGATTGAAGGTGTCAATCAAGTCTTTAAGGAACCATTTTTTCATGAAACCGTCTTACATTTAGACAAACCAGTTGATGAAGTCTTATGTGAATTAACAAAACATAATATTTTGGGTGGATATAGTCTGACAGAACATTATCCCGAATTGGGCAATAGTTTATTAGTGTGTGCAACAGAAATGCGTACGGTGATAGAAATTGACAATTATGCGGATAAATTACAATCAATACTTAATTAAGAACATTAGAATATGAATACGAAAATCATTCCATTTTTAATCTTACTATCAGTCTCTATTAGCTGTACACCGACCAAAGAAGACATTTCTCCACCAGTACCTGAAAAGGAAGTAATTATTGAAGATATTGAAGAGGAAATATCAGAGGAAGAAATGGCAATCTTTCCACCAGCAGACGGTGAAGCTGTCATGGAAT
The DNA here is from genome assembly GCA_030633165.1 of Thiomargarita sp. Classification (GTDB taxonomy): domain Bacteria; phylum Pseudomonadota; class Gammaproteobacteria; order Beggiatoales; family Beggiatoaceae; genus DAOVZS01. The sequence goes on from DAOVTJ010000225.1 coordinate 3,418, forward strand.
ATCTCGAACAAGAATTCTACTCACATTCTTGGACGCCATTAATACTAAAAACCACTACTCACGGTGCCCATTTGAATGGTTATATTAATACACCAGATAACACAATCATCGTAATAGACAATCACCTCAATGAGGATACGATAACAAATACTTTTGTTATGTACCATAAAGCGGGTTATAATCCTGAAGCAGGAGATTGGTTTTGGCTTGAATATGATGCTGAGGGCTCTATCGAACAAGAAGGCAAGGTAAAAGAATGTATCTCATGCCACAGTACTGCTGTCAATTGGTTGTTTAGTGATTAACTGGAGCTAATCCTTGATCATATCTTGAGTCATTTCTCCAACAGTTAAGTACTGAAGCAGATAATTTTCTAGCATTATACAATACCAGAAAATGTTAAAAACATGTTATGTCTTAAAAACCAGAAAACTTGTGCTTCAGTACTTCTAAAAATAG
>DAOVTJ010000222.1 GCA_030633165.1 Thiomargarita sp.
GTAGCACAATTTGAACCACTCTTCAGTGGCGGCATGCAATTGATTGAACATACAGAAGTACGTGGTCGTTCTGCTGCTGCGAATAGTGGTTTACATGCCGCAAATGGAAAATGGATTGCTTTTCTTGATGATGATGATAACCTAGAACCAGAAGGCTTGGCGCATCTGGCACAATTTATTGCTTGGGATAAGGATATCATTTATGGGCAAGTACAAGTACTAAATATGGCAGTGGAGCCAGAAAAACACCGTCATATTACGGGCAAAAACCGCACACTGGAAATCTGTTATCGTCGTCTATTTTTTGAAAAACATCTGGACTCATTGTCTTCAAATGCGGCAGAAGCCTTACAACGTGCAAGTATTAATTTGATTACAATAAGGGATAACAAAATGGGTGAATTACACACCCATTACCAAACATTAATTAATAAAGCAAACGGCGAATATGCCAGTAAGATCGCGCATGTACAAACAGCATACGAGAAAACACAAAAGCAACTTGCTGCTACACTCTTGAATAATCAGGCCATGGCACACAAAATACGTGAGATGATGACACGTACGATATTCCATTTTGCATTTGAACCTAAAAATAATCTGTTCGATTTATCCGCTTATGGATTAGCAGTCTCAATACAGTTTTCTTCCACTGTATCCAATAAGGTAGATAAAGTTATTGCTCCGCTTACAGCTTTTGAATTTCCCATGCCTGTGACCAAAGGTCTAAGGTTACAATGGTCCTTTATCTGGAAAGGCACAATGCTAGGAGACACTCTATTACTAAAATTGGCTACTTATGGCCGAGTCAACCAGTGTCACCTAAACTTAATAATCACACCAACAATCGGTGACACCATCCAAGCGAGCTTGGATGGACAATTTGTCAAGAATAACCAGTACGCTGCTTTTTCACTGAATAAAACATTACCACCAGGTGAGTATATCTGCCAATTGAGTTCGCCTGATACTGATAATTTGAATCATCTTTTGGGCATCTGTTTAAGTCCACTTCAGGATAATATTGACTCTGATACGGGTAAAAATTATCAATATGTTCCACCAGATCGTGACGCCTTGAGTCAGATCACTTTTGAATATCAGCCCGTAATTAGTGTACTGATCCCCACTTATAATACACCGGCTCCATTTTTAAGAGCTTGCCTAGATTCCGTCCTCAATCAAATATATCCCTATTGGGAACTATGTATCGCCGATGATGCCTCTATAGAACCACAAGTGCGAGAAGTGCTAGAAGATTACCAAAAACGTTTTCCGACAAAAATAAAAATCGCTTACTGTGAGAACAATCGACATATTTCTGCCACCACTAATGTTGCACTTGCCCAGGCAACTGGGGATTTTGTAGCCTTACTGGACCATGATGATTTATTGACAAAAGATGCCTTTTTTGAAATAGTCAAGTGCCTCAATGAAGACACAGAAGAACCGATTGATCTAATTTATTCTGATGAAGATAAATGGGATGGTTCGTGTTTTGACGAACCTTTTTTCAAACCAAATTGGGCACCAGAAATCCTCAAAGGGCAAATGTATATTGGTCATCTCGGTGTTTACCGTAAAAGCTTACTGGAAGAATTGGGTGGTTTTAGATTGGGTGTGGAAGGCAGCCAAGATTGGGATTTGGCACTCAGAGTCACAGAAAAAGCACGTGATATTCAGCATATTCCAAAAATTTTATATCATTGGCGCAAGCATATCAACTCCACCGCTTCTAGTCTGGATAATAAGAATTATGCCGTTCAAGCTGGTTTGAAGGTGGTGCAAGACGCCTTGATTCGGGAAGAAGAAAATGGACAGGCTATTTTAAATCCAAAAAATAACACTGTATTAGTATCTTATCCAGTTAAGAACAAACCTTTAGTTAGTATTATTATCCCAACCAAAGACAAAGCCGATTTATTAAAGCATTGTATTGATTCCATTACTCGCAATACAGATTATCCCAATTGGGAAATAATTATCGTTGATAATGGCAGCGAAGAAAATGAAACTTTTGACTTCTTTGAGTCTTATCAAAAACGTTTGGGTGCTAAACGTTTTAAAATTCACCATGAACCTAGCCCCTTTAATTTTTCTTATCTGGTTAACCAGGGTGTAAAGGCTGCACAAGGCAGTATAATACTATTATTAAATAATGATACAGAACTTATTAGTCCCAGTAATTGGTTAGAGGAAATGGTTGGTTATGCACAACGTGATGCCATTGCTTGTGTGGGTTGCAAACTATTATATGATGATGACACTATACAACATGCAGGAATTATTTGTGGACTTGGCGGCATTGCGAGCCACAGTCATGTACATGTTCCTGTGCAAAGTCCTGGCTATTTTGCTCGTTTGAATATTGTGGCAAACTATTCTGGGGTAACTGGTGCTTGTTTGATGATTAAGCGAAGCTTATGGGAAAATGTTGGCGGCTTTGATGAAGCACTAGCTGTGGCTTTTAATGATGTGGATTTTTGCTTGAGACTTTTAAAGCAAAATTATAGACATCTGGTTTTGCCACAGGTGTTATTCTATCATCATGAATCTAAGAGTCGGGGACAAGAGGATACCCCATTAAAACAAAAACGTTTTGCTCAAGAAATTGAGTTTATGCAGAAACGCTGGCCAAAAATAGGAGAGCCAGATCCTTATTACAGTCCGCATTTTAATCAAGATTTACCTGGGAATTTCTCTATTGATCCAGAATCTATTTATGCGCGACCGAAAATTCGACAGTTAAACAATCAAACCTGGATAAATAGACTAGGTAAGTTGAAAAGAAGCATAAGATCTTATTTCAAAACTCGCTAGTGTTTGTAATGTAAATGATGAACTTATGTAGGGTGCTTCCTACGCATCAATGATATCCCAACGGTGCATCGGACGCCATATACACTAACCAATTGATTGTTCAAGAACATTCATATTGCACCACTACCTAAAATTCAATTTTCTCGTTAAAGGTCTTTCTATTAATTTCAGTATTATCTACGATAATTCATACTTCAATACATAACAAAGAAATCATCTTTATGTCAAAACTAGAACATAACATCTCTCATACACTGCCCGAAGGTCCTTATCTTGTTTTTGCAACTGCTCCTGGTGAAGAGAGCTTAGTGGGAGGAACACTGACACTTGCCTCACAAGCCGAACTCTCGATTGGAATTGTTTTTGTGGGAGAGTGTAAATGTGAACAAACAACGCGTATGGCAGTGGAAAAATTGGGTGTAAAAAAATGTTGGTTTTGGCAATTAGCTGACAGTAACATTCAAGCAGAACTAACCTTATATAATCGTATACGAACATTGATTCAATCTTGGCAACCTACAACGATTTTTGCACCTTTTCCAGAAGAAACACAAGCAGCCCATGGGATGACAGCAGCCCTGGTGATTGCTGCTATAAAATCTTTAAATTATCAAGGTGCAGTCTGGTTTTATGAACAACAGCAACAAACAGATACAAATTATTTAATAGATATTAGCTCTACCATTGATTCAAAACGGGCAGCTATCGCATGTTATGACGATCAAAGTTCCATACATAAGCAATTCATTTCTTCAATAAACACTTCTGTAGAAGCATTTAGAGGACTCCCCCAAGTACAAAATACACCATTGTTTTCAAAAGCCTACACCAATGTTTTAAAGATAATGGAGCGGCTGCCAAATCCACTGATTTCTGTCATTATCCGCACTCAAAATCGTCCACATTTATTAGCTAAAGCTTTACAAAGCATTGCAAAACAGACGTACAAACCTGTTGAAGCTGTTGTGGTAAATGATGGGGGCTGTGAAATTACAAGCATAGTAGCACAATTTGAACCACTCTTCAGTGGCGGCATGCAATTGATTGAACATACAGAAGTACGTGGTCGTTCTGCTGCTGCGAATAGTGGTTTACATGCCGCAAATGGAAAATGGATTGCTTTTCTTGATGATGATGATAAC
>DAOVTJ010000019.1 GCA_030633165.1 Thiomargarita sp.
CTATGACCGTCCAACCATCCATATCAGGTAAACCGATATCAAGAATAATGATGTTGGGTAAGTACTGTTGGGCTAATTGTAAGCCAGTTTCACCATCTTCTGCAACAATGGTTTTAAAATGCCTTTTCTGTGCTAATACAATTAGGATTTGAACAAATATGGGATCATCTTCAATAATCAAAATGACTTGTTCATTGGCAGATATTAAATTATTATTCTCATTCGTTGGTTCTGTTATTTGAGGGGAAAATGGAGTTTTCAGTTTAGGTTGACGCTCTAATTCATGCGTGCGTTCCTCCAGTTCCTCATTAATCTGGCGCAATTCTTCTTGTTGTGCTTGTAATTCTTCGGCATTACTTTGCAGTTCTTCTGTTTTTTCCCAACTGTCTTTTAAAAGTAAATGCATTTCGGAACGAGATTGAGCTGTATTTACTGCTATCCCAATACTAGGTATGATTTTTTGAATAAAATTATTTTGAACCGTTGTGAGTACGTCATCAGAAAAACCAAATTCAATCACACCTTTTAGCGCATTTTCATATAAAATGGGAAAAAGGATGACATGATGCGGGACTGCGACTGCTAAGCCAGATTGTATAATGAGGTTCGCTTCTTCTGGTGTATGACTACGAGAGAGCATTTCTTTTTTCAATGCCACCTGTCCCACTAAACCGTCACCAAATTTAAAAACAGTCTTTTCTTTTTGGGTGTAACCATAACTGGAGATGATATGTAATTCATTTTTCTCTTTCTGCAAATAAAATACACCAACATCTGCTTTAAGATAACTGCTTAGGTAGGAAATGACATTATCTGCAAGCATCACGATATCAAGTCCCCCACTCATTTTCTCATTTAATTTCGCCTGTCCAGTTTGTAACCATTCCTGTTCTCGAATATCTACCATCTGTTGTTTGAGTTTATGCTTCATTGTTTTCAAGTGGGTAACCATTATTTTAACAGCAGCATAAATACCTGTTGATGTTTTAGAATCAAATTCTATATCAAGATTCCCTTTGGCGACTTCCTGAGTGATTTTAGCAATTTCTGCTGGTTCACCACCCACCTGTGTTAAAATCTCACTACTGAGGTAATAGATGGAGAGGGTGGCGATAAGAAAACTAAGTACTGTCGCGATGGTGAGTATTAATGTACTTCTAAGTGCGACGATTTTCATATTGTGCAAACTATCTGTCATGTTCGCACGAATCATTATCTCAATATTTTCAGCACCTATCATCATTTTGTCAAAAAGTGCATCATACTGTTCATCCAATTCCTCCTCTTCCTCTGTAGCACGATTATCAAAACGCAAATGAGTTAGTGTGATAAATATCTCTAAATCTGATTTTAGAGACAAAACATGAACTTTTATGGCAGGATCAGTAATAGGAGAAATGGTAATATTATCATTTGTTCCCCCTTCCAATATTGAGTCCACATGCGAGAGTGCGTCTTCCAAATTTCCCCATACATCATCTATCAGTTCTTCTTCTTCTTCAACCTCTGCCATGATTTCTTCAAACCAACGGGTTGCTTTGGTTGTATGTAATTGAATACTCTTAGTCGCATCTGCAAGTGGAGCTTGTATCATGCTTACATCTTTAGCGACGGCATACAACCTGTTTATCTCAGTAATCCCTAGAATACCCGCCACAACGATAACGGTGGCAACTGATACAAAACTAACCCACATTTTTGTTTGGATTGTCATTTATCCTTTCTCCTTAATTAAGTTTGCAGTTGTATTCACTGCTATCCCAATACTCAACATAGCATGTTCTAAAAATGTTTGTTGAATGCTAGTGAGTGCTTCTTCAGACAAACCTATTTCAATAACACCGAGGCTATTTTTTTCATAAAGTATGGGGACAAGGATAACTTGATGGGGGACTGCTCTTGCAAATCCTGATTGAATAATGAACTGCCATTCTTTCTTGGTATAAGTGCGACATATAGTTTTTTGTTCTTTGGCAGCTTGTCCAACTAGCCCTTCTCCAAAGTCAAAATGTTTAGCTTGAGTATCAGTATAGCCATAACTTGCGATGAGGTGCAGATCCGTACCTGCCAGATAAAATAATCCAATCTGTGCATCTATGTATGTTGTTAAAAAAGAAATGATATTTTTGCTTAATATTTCCATAGATTGTTCACCGCTCATAATCTCATTTAATTGCGCCTGCCCAGTTTTGACCCAATCTTGCAATGCATTTTGTTTGGTGGCATCTACTAATTTGAGAATCGCATTTTCAATTTGGATAAACTCTCCTTTATAGGTGGCTTTGGGCGTGATTTCCAAATTACCGACAGATAATCCATGAGAAACTTGAACCATATCATCAATCAGGGACTTCAGGTAATGGGTTAAAGCATCCATTTCTCGTCCCATTGCACCCATTTCATCTTGACGTTTGTAAAATTTATGTTGTTTGTTTACTGAGATATCACCTTGTCCCAATTTGTGGGTTGCACGAGAAAGAATGATTAATGGCTTAGCAACTTTTCTAAGAAATACAAAATAAGTAATCCCCAAAATGACCAATGTCATTGCTAGTAGGTACAGAATTAGCACTTCGCTAATTTTATTAGCAACTGCATTTATCTCAACATTCGGCTTGACAATCACCAATTTCCAATACGATTCTGGGATATGAAATATAAAAGCGGTAGAGGGCTCATTTAAGAAAAAGTCATTTTCTAAGGTCATTTTCTGATATAATTCCGTCTTTTTCTTTTTCAGGGGATTAATAAAAACGGCTGATAGTAAATCTGCTTTTTCTTGATCAATTTGGTAGCTATCATCCCTAATTTTTATGGCGATATTCGGATCATAATTTTCATCTTGGCTGGCTTGCTTGAGAATATTTTGGTTCATTGCGGTAAAAGCCTCTGATAAGGGAGTAAATAGAGGTGATTTTTTCGCAAAATCAGAGGCAAAAATGAATTCTTCAGTATGAGAGCCTTGATTTTCTTGCGTAATTTTTTTAACTAATGTGGGTTCGGGAAAAGTAATAAACTTGTTATTTCTATCCAAAATAAAGACATATCCTCCCGTTTGTTTTTGTAATGAATCAGCAAGTTCTTGTAAACCGTGCAATTTCAAATCAATTGTAACTGTACCAGAAAATTTTGCATCCTGATCAAAAGTCGCGACTGTACATGTTACCATGGGTTGGTAGGAATACGGATCCATGTATGATTCACTCCAAGAACACGTCCCTGGTTTAGCATGACGAACAGCAACATACCATTCTTCATGGTGATATCCAGGACCAGGTTGATTATAGTCATCATAGTATTTTAGGCTACCATCAGACTCTCGTCCCCAAAAAAAACTACGTCTTTCTCTATCACTTTGAAAAGTATACGGTTCAGGCCAAACACCACCGCCTGCAATCTCTAAATCGCCTTGAAAATCAACCATTTTAGGTATTAGACTTTCAAAAGAGCTTTCTAATTTTGGTAAATTTTCGGCTGTGGTTGCCAATGTTCTTGTTAAAGCTGCAATTTCAGAAGAACGCGTGATTAAGTGTGCAACGGCATGATTACCGATTTCTTCAATAAGTTTTGAGCTTTCAAGAGAAACGAGTTTTTTACCACTGGTATTCATGATCAAAACTATTCCTAAAATAAAAAATAGGGTAATAAATACTAAGATAATAATCGCTTGAATACTTAAACTGTTATACCACTTCACGGTTTGTCGTTTCATAAAAAAAATTCTCTTTGAGAAAACGTGTATTAATTGGGTGAGTAAAACTCACCCTCTATTCCTTACTTATAAAGCCATACCCGCATAAGCGATAATAACTTTTCAGTATCAACTGGTTTTGCTAAATAATCATTAGCACCCGCATCAATACATTTTGCCTTATCATCCTTCATGGCTTTCGCAGTAAGTGCAATGATCGGTAATTGACGGAAACGAGATTGTTCTCTGATTTTTTGCATGGCTTCATAACCATCCATTTCTGGCATCATTATATCCATGATAACAAGATCAATATTAGGATATTCATCCAATACAGACAGGGCTTCTTTACCATCATAAGCCACAGATATCTCCATTTCTTTATCTTCTAAAACCGTTGTCAAGGCAAAACTATTACGGGGATCATCATCCACAATCAGTATATTTTTTCCCTTCAATACTCTATTCTGATCATGTAAATCCCGTAACATTTCTTGTTTTTCTTGGGATAATTTGGCTGATTCTTGGTGGAGAAATAAGGTGGTTTCATCTAACAAATTTTCTGGAGAACGAACCGTTTTGAGTGTGAGTGTATCTATTGATTGCTGCAATAAAACATCCTCAGAGGCTGTCAATTCACGCACCATGTAAACAATCACAGGTATTTTGGATAATTGCTCATTATTGTACAAGGGTTCAAGCAACTTTAAGCCAGAACTCTGTTCAACATTCACATCAATAATAATACAATCATAATCTGCGAGCTCAAGATGCTTTAAAGCTTCTAACCTCGTGATGGCTTGCGTCGTTTTAACATCAGCATCACCGACTAAATCGACAATTTCTTGTTTGGATTCTTCCTGATCAACAAGAATCAACACGTTTTTCACCGCTTTATTTATAAACTGTTCGATCTCTTCAAAAACATTCCCAATCTGCTCAGGTAGCACTGGTTTTTTCAAATACCCTATTGCGCCCATTTTTCTTGCATGTAAGACTTCATCTTGTGCGGAAATAAATTGTACGGGAATATGTCGCGTTTTTGAGTTTGTTTTCAGGCATTCCATCACTGTCCAACCATCCATTTCGGGTAAACCGATATCAAGGACAATAATATTAGGGATATACTTTTGAGCTAATTCCAAGCCCATTTCACCATCTTGAGCAACAAGGGTTTTAAAATTATTTTTCCTTGCTAATACTATCAACAATTTTGCGAACATGGGGTCATCTTCAATAATCAAAATGACCTGGTCATCTGGCATTAAATTGCCCGTATCATCTGTAATTGTTGTTTGATTGACAGGTTCGGGAATAATTGTTGGAATATTATCAATAGGTAAATAAAGCGTGAAAGTACTCCCTTCCCCCTCTTTGCTCTCTAATTGTAAATCTCCACCAAGTAATTCGGCTAGACGTCCAGAAATAGAAAGCCCCAATCCTGTGCCACCGTAGTGTCGGCTTGTGCTACCATCCGCTTGTTGAAAGGCTTCAAATATCCCTTTTTGTTTATCGACAGGAATACCAATCCCTGTATCAGTTACACTGATCGCAATACGCTTGTCATTAAGCTGCATTGCCAGACGAATTTCACCACTGCTGGTAAATTTAAAGGCATTAGATAATAAATTATTTATAATTTGTTGGAATCGTTGCTCATCCGTTTGTAAGATGGCAGGCACATCATCATCAATAATAATAGGAAAAGATAACCCTTTATCGTCTGCAAGAATATTGAATTTCTGTTTAATACTTTCCACAAAATGTGCGATATGCATATCTTCAATCTGGATATCCATTTTTCCCGCTTCAATTTTGGATAAATCCAATATTTCATTAATCAGTCGTAGTAAATCAGAACCCGCATTATGAATGGTTTTGGCTTGCAGCACTTCTTTATCATTTAAATTGCTATTTTCAGTTAATAACTGGGAAAGCATTAGCATGCTATTTAATGGCGTGCGTAATTCATGCGACATGTTAGCCAAGAATTCAGATTTGTATTGACTGGCTAATTCCAATTCATGCGCCTTCGTTTCGATCGCCACCTTTGCTTTTTCCATCTCTACCTGACTTTGTTGCAAAGCCAGATTTTTATCACCCACTTCTTTTTGTTGGCGTTCTAATTCATTTGTACGCTCTTCCAGTTCTTCATTGATTTGGCGTAATTCTTCCTGTTGCGCTTGTAATTCTTCAGAAGAACTTTGTAATTCTTCACTCTTTCTTTGGCTTTCTTTTAAAAGAAATTGCATTTCTGTTCTAGATTCGCCAGTAGTCACCGCTATTCCAATACTTGGCATGATCTGTTGAAGATAAGCCTTTTCAAGCTGTGTGGGTGCATCCTTAGAAAAACCAAGTTCAATAACACCTTTAACCGTTGTATTTTCAAATAAAAAAGGAATGATGAGAACATGACGAGGAGTGGCGAATGCGATACCTGATTGAATAATTGGAACAAGTTCATCCTGTGTATGGCAGCGAGATAATGTTTCTTTTTTCAATGCGGCCTGTCCAACCAAGCCTTCACCTATTTTAAATTTAAGCGGTGTCTCTTGAGTCTGAGTGTAACCATAACTAGCGATAACTTCGAGAGAAGTGCCCTCTTTCACCACATAAAATATCCCTATTTCAGCCTTGAGATAAGTGGTTATAAAAGAAATAACATTATTAGCAAGCATAACAATATCAAGCCCCCCTCTCATTTGCTCATTTAATTGCGCTTGACCTGTTCTTAGCCAATCTTGTTCTTCTCTTTCTGCCATCTGTTTTTCTATTTCATTCTCTTTAGATTTCGGATGAAGCACCGGTAGTAAGTCACCCTGGTAGATACCTGTGGCAGCTTTTTAATCAAATTGCATATCAAGATTGCCTAAGGCGACTTCATTCGTAATATCAGCAATTTCACTAGGTTCGCCACCAACTTGTTTTATGATGTCACGGCTAATATAATAGAGTGCGATAGCAGCAACCAGAAAACCAAATAATGTCGTGAGAAGTAGTATTAATGTACTCTCTGTTGCCAGGTTTTCAGCACTTTGAATATCCCTGTCTATTTTGACATGAATCTTATTCTCAACTTCTTTAGCCAGTGTAATAAATATATTAAAAAGTGCATCAAACTTATCATCTAATGCCTGGTCTCCCTGTTTTTGGACTGCAGTAAAATGATTGTCAAAACGCAAATGAGCCAATTCTTTAAATGCAGCAAGCTTTGTTTTAAGAAACTGGATATCATCTTTGATAGCATCATCCTTGATCCCGTAAAATATGTGATGGTCTTTTTCCCCGCCTTTCAATATGGCATTTGCATACCATAAACTTTCATCAAGTAAAGCCCACACATTTTCTATGGAATCTTTATCTTCAGTACCAGTTAAAATCTCTTCAAACCAAAGATGCGCTTCAATCGCAGAAAGTTGAAATTCCATTACAGCATCAATCAGGGGGTATGATTTAAGACTTATCTCTTCACTCACGGAATGCAGCCTTTTGGTTTGGATAATACCAATACTGCCAGCAATAATGATAATTGCCAAGATCGATAGAAAACCTACCGCTAATTTCTTCTTAATTGTCATCTGTAATACTCTTAGTTAAGAACCCAATACATTATCTACCAATTTCAGCAAATTTTTGCTATCCGATTCAATCATTTTGATATAGGTCACCAAGCTTGTATGACCTAATTTGCCGATTTCTTGTTCAAGCATAATACTACGGCTAACAATGCCATTGAGTGATGTTTGTAACTCTCTTCTCAGTTGTTCTATTTTCTTGGGCTCTATCACTTCTTGTTTTAAGGAGTGATGGGCTTCTGTAACAAGAGCAGCAACACTATCAGGAATAGTGGGTGCCCCAGATTTATGATGTTGTTTCTTTTCAATTAAGTTCAAATAGGTCTTTATTTTTTCTTTGAGTTCCTGATTTTCAATCGGTTTCGTCAGATAATCAATTGCACCCAAATCAAACCCTTTTGTCCTGAATTCTGAAGACTTGTAAGCAGCGGTCATAAAAACAATCGGCACATTTTGTGTTTTCTTGCGTTTTTGAATCATTTTAGCCGTTTCAAAGCCATCCATTTGAGGCATTTGTATATCAAGGATGATCAAATCCACATCCTGTTTTAAAATGAGGCTTAAAGCGAGGAGACCAGAATTTGCCTCAATCACTTTTGTATTCTCAAAGTATGTTTCAATGAGAGTGCGTAAACTCAGTAGATTATTTTTATTATCATCAACAATCAATATGGTGATGTTTTTTTCTTGTGACATCTTAAACCTCAATGTAGTAAATTTGCCAAAAAGTTCATTATGTTATCAGCATTTTTAGTCTCATAAAATGCGACCATATTTTGATTAAATTCCAGCTTTTTTTCCGCAGGGATATTAATCGCATCAATCCCATTAGTCAGTAAAAGACCATTCATCATTAATCGGGATGTTCGTTTGTTACCATCCCAAAAAAATTGATTGAGGCTACCAAATAAAAAGAGGGCAATAGCACATTCTAAAGGCTTAGTTATTGTCTTGATATATTCAATGCCATCAGTAAAAATGGCATCAAGGTAATGGGGAGAAGGAGGATTATGTTTAGTGCCTGCTATATTCACACCTCCTGTTCTAAAACATCCCCATTCCAAAGCCTCTTCAAAGGCAACTAATTGATGCAATTGGCAAAAAGTGGATTTATTAAGTGCAAATTGTTGTTGTTTCACCATTTGCAATAATAAATTTAAGCTTTTGGATTGATTTAAAACTTGTTGTTGTTCTTCAATCTTATGCCCACCGATAGTGATACCTTCTAATAAGGTTTGCACTTCTGGAAATGTAAAAGGATTATCTTCAAGATAAACAATATTGAAGACATATTCAGGAAAGAGTTTTTGTAGTCTAAAACATGCCCGTTTTGTTCCTTGGTTTTCCACCCTAGGCACTTGAAAATCCCAGCTAAAACCTAGCTTTTGTTGTTTTGTATTCATAAATCATTCAAGAAATCCGATTTCTCGGATTTCTTATCTTCTACGACTGTTTGTCATTTTTAATCATGGCATAAGCAGAATGGTTATGAATAGATTCAAAATTTTCAGATTCAAGTATGTATGCTGTAATCCGTTCTTCTTCATTTAATTTCTTCGCGACATCACGCACCATATCTTCAACAAATTTCGGGTTTTCATAAGCACGTTCTGTGACATGTTTCTCATCTGGACGTTTCAGTAAGCCATATAATTCGCTAGAAGCTTCTTTTTCAACCAAATCAATGATGTCTTCTATCCAGATAAAGTCATTTGTTTTAGCGGTGACAGTCACATGAGAGCGTTGATTGTGAGCACCATATTCTGAAATTTTCTTTGAGCAAGGACATAGGCTGGTAACAGGCACAACGACTTTGACCGTTATTGATGGCTTTCCATCTATGATTTGACCAATAAATGTCACTTCATAATCAAGTAAGCTTTTGACAGCGGAAACTGGGGCGGTTTTCCGAACAAAATAGCTGAAAGTCATTTCAATATAGCCAGAATTTGCTTCTAAACGTTTGAGCATTTCTATCAGCATATCTTTAAATGACTGTACAGTAATTTCTGCATCATGCTCATTGAGGATTTCTACAAACCGCGACATGTGTGTGCCCTTAAAATCATGGGGCAAGTTCACATACATATTGAAATTAGCGATAGTGTATTGTTCACGTCCCGCGCGATCTTTGATGCGCACAGGATATTTAATGTCTTTAATACCGACTTTATCAATGGCAAGACAGCGCGTGTCAAGAGTATTTTGGACGTCAGGCATTGTATTATTCATAATTTCTCCATTTTTTTGGCGATTGCATTTACAATCCCCTTAGCATTTAAGCCGCATTTTGCCAACAATGTAGCAGTATCACCGTGTTCAATAAAGCTATCAGGTAACCCTAAATTTAACACCGGTGTTGAAAGATCGTGTGCATGTAAATATTCATTTATCGCACTACCTGCCCCTCCCATAATAACATTTTCTTCTAATGTCACTAGTAGCTGATGCTCTTTTGCCATTTTCATGATCATGTCAACATCTAAGGGTTTGACAAAACGCATATTGATAACTGTCGCATTCAATTGCTTTGCTGCTTCTAAGGCAGGTTTTAACAATGTTCCAAACACAAGCAATGCAATTTTCTCACCTTGATGACGTAATTGCGCTTTAGCTATTGGTAAAGTTGTTAAGGTTTTCTCAACGGTGACCCCCACGCCTGCACCACGCGGGTAACGTACAGCACTGGGACCATTATGTTTAAAAGCGGTGGTTAGCATTTGCCGACATTCATTTTCATCAGCGGGAACCATGATTAACATATTAGGAATACAGCGTAAATACGCAAGATCAAAGCTACCTGTATGAGTGGGACCATCTGCACCGACTAAACCTGCGCGATCTATTGCAAAGACCACAGGCAAATTTTGCAATGCAACATCATGTATTAATTGATCGTATGCACGTTGTAAGAAACTAGAATAAATCGCTACCACGGGTTTTAAGCCTTCACAAGCCATACCTGCTGCTAAAGTGACACTATGTTGTTCTGCAATCCCAACATCAAAATAACGCTTAGGATACTTTTCAGAAAATTTGACTAAACCAGAACCTTCGCGCATCGCAGGTGTAATGCCAATGAGACGTTCATCTTCAGCAGCCATATCACATAGCCAATTGCTAAATATTTTTGTATAACTTGGTGGACCCGCTAATTTGGCTACCATTTCACCTGTTTTTGGATTAAATGGCGTAACCCCATGATAATTACAAGGATCCTCTTCAGCACTTGAAAAACCTTTACCTTTTTTAGTTATAATATGTAAAAATTGTGGTCCCTCCAATGCTGTCATATTTTTTAATGTTTTCAACAATATGGGTAAATCATGTCCATCAATAGGACCAATATAATTAAAGCCTAATTCTTCAAACAAGGTTCCAGGTATGATCATACCTTTCATGTGTTCTTCTGTGCGCTTTGCCAATTCTCGCATTGTGGGTAAACGTTTAAGAAGTTGTTTACTCCCTTCGCGCATTGAAGCATAAAATGGACTTGATAAGACTTTAGCTAAATATTGAGATAAACCGCCAACATTGGGAGAAATTGACATATTATTGTCATTTAAAATGACTAAGAGATTGGCATCTAATTCACCGGCATGATTTAAAGCCTCAAATGCCATCCCTGCAGTTAGGGCACCATCGCCAATAATTGCGACCGCTTTACGCTTTAACCCCAATTGTTGATTGGCAATCGCCATACCTAATGCGGCACTAATAGAAGTACTTGAATGTCCCACACCAAATGCATCATAAATACTTTCATCACGTTTGGGAAAACCAGCAATTCCTCCCCATTGGCGTATAGTAGACATATCAAAACGTCGCCCAGTTAGTATTTTATGAAAATAACTTTGATGTCCAACATCCCATATTAAACGATCATCTGGGGTATTAAAGATATAATGAAGGGCAATGGTGAGTTCAACAACACCTAAATTGGAGGCCAAATGTCCACCTGTGCGGCTGATAGTTTTGATGAAAAATTGGCGTAATTTCGTTGCAAGTTCAGGTAATTGCTGTTCGGACAATTGACGTAATTGGGCTGGTGTTTGTATATTTTCTAATTCATCCATTTTGAGCAATGTTACTAATTGCCGTTCTGGTAAATCATGTAATTGGATAGGCATTGGTTCAAATAGTGTTTGACTCGTCATAGCTTTCCTCTAATTCATTAATGCTAATAAACTTTTTGTACTTGGTTGTTTTAGTACGCCTTTTTCTGTAATAATGACATCCACTAAGGCTGCAGGTGTAACATCAAATGAGGGATTCCATGCTTTTGCCCCTTGTGCTGCTTTTGTGAGGATTTCAGTATTCGATCGTTCTTCAATCACAATTTTGTCTCCAGAATCAAGATTCATATCTATAGTTGAAGTAGGCGCAACGACCATAAATTTTACACCATGTTGACGTGCTAACACCGCTAAACTATAAGTGCCTATTTTATTAGCCACATCACCATTAGCTGTAATTCGATCTGATCCAACAATAATCCAATCCACTCGTTTTTGTTGCATCAAAGCGGCAGCGGCACTATCGGCTAATAAAGTCACTGGAATATTATCTTGTAACAATTCCCATGCTGTTAAACGTGCACCTTGTAACCAAGGGCGGGTTTCATCAGCATAAACTTGGCTAATTTTACCAGCAGCATAGCCATGGCGAATCACACCTAAAGCAGTACCATATCCCCCTGTTGCCAATGCGCCTGCATTGCAATGTGTTAATACACGACAATCTTGTGGTAATAATGCTGCCCCTACCTCTCCCATCTGGTAATTAGCCTCAATATCTTCTTGTAGTATTAAATCGGCTTCTTTTAATAAAGAGGAAATTGGGTTTCCTGTAATTGTCGCAAAACACGCTCTCATGCGTTGCAAAGCCCAAACTAAATTAACAGCGGTGGGACGTGCTTGTGCTAATTGTTGTAAATCTGTTTCGATAAGTGTTTGCCAATTATCAGGATCGGCAGCATAAGCGGTGTGAGCGGCTAATACCACGCCATAAGCAGCGGTGATACCAATTGCGGGTGCACCACGTACCACCATATCTTTAATGGCTTGTGTCACATCAGGTGCTTTTTCTAACACCATCATTGTTTCTTTATCTGGCAATTTTCGTTGATCTAATAAATGTAATTGATTAGATTGCCAAATTACTGGGCGTATGTTATCATTTTGATGTTTCATGCTGTGAATATTGTCTTAAATTAAGTTTAAAATATCATAGCATGATTTATTAGAGGTGTTACAAAATTATCTCTTGATAAATATCTGGAAGATACCAGAAGGGACTATTGACCCGAAAATTTTGAGGAAAAACGCCTTGAATTGGCAGGACATGATTACGAGTCTATGGATTATCCCAAGCAAGGACAACGTGCTGTAGCGCAACAGATTAAAGGTTTTGATGAAGGTAAAACCTGTAAGGTGGATAATAAAAAATAGGACACTATTTGACTTTATAATATCACATAGTATAATCCAAACTTGCAACCTCAACTGGATGATTTAATGAATTTGCCGCCAAAGCATAATGAAACCGTCTTGGCTTACCACGAACGCACTAAGCATCATATTGATCGATATGCCAGAGGACCAGCCCATATTAATTGGAATGCTAAACCTGAATCTTATCGTCGATATGCAGGCACAAAGCGTTTTGAATTAGCATTGGCGGCTGATAGTTTAACAAGTGCTTATGTCAATTTATATCGACCCAAAGCCATTACACCGCAACCTCTAATCTTAAACAAAGTCGCCGCATTGTTGGAATTATCTTTAGGTATCTCGGCTTGGAAACAATACGAAAATGAACGTTGGGCCTTGCGTTGTAATCCCTCGAGCGGTAATTTGCATCCCACAGAGGGCTATGTCATATTGCCTAGTATAGGTGGCATACCATCAGGGGTTTATCACTATTTGAGTGAAGATCATGTTTTAGAACATCGCGGTATTTTGGGTGCAAGCGGTATTGCAAACCTAGATAATGTATTATCACAAAATCATTTTTTAATCGGATTAAGCTCAATTCCCTGGCGTGAAATGTGGAAATATGGTGAAAGAGCCTTTCGATATTGTCAACATGATATTGGGCATGCTATCGCTGCTATCCGTTATGCTGCTGCAACTTTGGGATGGAAAGTTGTTTTATTAGAGCATTGGGCAGATATAGAAATCGGTGCAACGCTTGGTTTAGATCAGGTGGATGATTTTCATGATAATGAGCCTGAAATACCAGAAGTCATGTTGTGCATTAGTGCTAATGATAAGCCGAAACGTGTCTTAGGGAGTGCAATAACTTCAGCGATAATCAATATAACATGGGCAGGTAAAGCCAATGTATTAGATACGAATCATCACTACAAGTGGCCTCTCGTAGATACGGTGCTTAATGCAACAACTAAGCCACGTACCAAAGAAACTAATTGGTCCCCACCCCCAATGCCTGCAATATTACCTTTAGCAACTAACCGTCGTGCTGCTAATCTCATTCGTCAACGTCGTAGTGCTCAAATGTTTGATAGTGTGACACAGCTCAGTACAAAAATGTTTTATCGCTTATTGGATAGTACATTACCACGTCAAGATGCTGCCCCTTGGGATGTTTTACGCCGTAGACCACATCTTCATTTAATTTTATTTGTGCACAGAGTAACAGACATATCACCAGGGATGTATATCTTATTACGACGTGCTGGTATTGAAGATGAACTACATGCCGCCTTACAACGTGAACATTTTGATTGGATAAAACAACCTGGTTGCCCTAAACATTTACAATTTTATCAAATCGTGAGTGGAGATGCCAAAACTGTTGCCCAACAAATTTGTTGTCATCAAGAAATTGCAGCTGATAGTGCTTTTAGTCTAGGCATGTTAGCCGAATTTCAAAACGGATTACAAATTGGAGCTTGGGGGTATAAACAATTATTGTGGGAGGCAGGTATTCTTGGACAAGTATTATATTTAGAAGCAGAAGCCATCGGTGTCCGAGGGACAGGTATTGGATGCTATTTTGATGACGTATTTCACAGTTTACTTGGCTTAATCGGCACACGTTATCAAAGCATGTATCATTTCAGCATCGGTACACCGCCACAAGATAAACATCTCCAAACTTTCCCTCCTTACGCCCATTTAAAAAGGGGAAAAGGACGATAATCTCTAATTTAAAGGAAAATTATGACAAAATACATTATTACATTCATATCTACTCTTGCGATTTTGGGATTTACAACAGCACAGGCAGAAACGATCAAAATTGGTGCTGCTAGTCCAGATGGTGAATATGCCCAAATCATTGTTCCTGCTATTAATTCAGCTTTATTAGAATATGGTTATTCTGCCATTGCTGAAACATCTGAAGGTACACAAGATGATATCAATAAAGTCATATCGGGAGAAATTGTTGCAGCATTGACTCAACTTGATGTGGCTGCCCTTAATATGACGCCAGAAAGAGATCCTAATGAAAATTTGCTTTTACTTTGGAGCAGAATTGCACCAAAAGCACTGTTTTGTGTTGCCCATAAAGGGGGAAAAGTAGCAACTTATGGGGATCTCACCGATGAAGAACATAAATCACCGCTCAAAATCTCGGTAGGCGCTGAACAAGGGGGTACTGCACTCACTTTCCAATATTTGATGAAACTTGACCCAAAGCTTCAGAATATTAAATTTTACAATAAAGGACAAACGCAAGTAGAACTCAATCGCCTATTATCTGGACGTCGTGATTTAGTTTGTTTTCTAGCAATACCTGATCCAGAAAATGAGATGATTTCTGGTATAATGACACATGATGAACTTTTCTTTATCAACATTGATAATCCAGCCTTTGATCAAGCTAAAATTGGAACAAATCGCATTTATGATGTTGTTGAAGTACCCGTCACTGCTGGTTTTTTAGGCTTTAACCAAGAAACGGTTAAAACAATTATCACATGGGTAGGTATGGTTACCAATGAAAATGAGATAGATGAAAAGTTGTTAAATATTCTATCTACTGTTGTCATGAAATCTGATTTGATTCCTTCAAATACAATAATGGCTAAAACAAAACGATTATTTGATAAAGCAATGAATCGTGTTGATGATTGGATGAATTAGCTTAATTTATCATTCCTACGTGAACACGTAGGAATGCGTATTTCCCTTCTGATAAAAAAAATATGGCTCAATATATTTACACAATGAACCGCGTTGGCAAAATCGTGCCACCTAAGCGGGAAATTCTCAAAGATATTTCATTATCCTTTTTTCCTGGTGCTAAAATAGGCGTATTAGGCTTAAATGGTTCTGGAAAATCAACATTATTACGCATTATGGCGGGGATAGATAAAGAGCATCTTGGCGAAGCGCGTCCACAGCCAGGGATTCGTATCGGCTATTTATCCCAAGAACCACAGTTAAATCCTGAAAAAAATGTACGCGCTAATGTTGAAGAAGGTTTTGCTGAAACTAAAGCTTTATTAAAACGCTTTGATGAAATCAGTTTAGAATTTGAAGATCCTAATTGCGATATAGATGCTTTATTAAAAGAACAAGGTAAAGTACAAGACGCCATTGAGGCTGCAGGGGCATGGGAATTAGACAGGAAATTAGAACAAGCAGCTGATGCACTCCGTTTACCTGATTGGGAAGCAGATGTAACTAAACTCTCTGGCGGTGAAAAACGTCGGGTAGCATTATGTCAATTATTGCTTTCTGAGCCTGATATGTTGTTATTGGATGAACCCACAAACCATTTAGATGCTGAATCTGTGGCTTGGTTAGAAAGATTTTTACAAGATTATTCTGGTACAGTTGTTGCGATCACCCATGATCGTTATTTCTTAGATAATGTGGCTGGATGGATTTTAGAATTAGATCGAGGGCAAGGTATTCCTTGGGAAGGTAATTATGCGTCTTGGTTAGAACAAAAAAGAACACGCTTAGCCTTAGAAGAAAAACAAGAATCGGCACGTCAACGCACCTTAAAAGCTGAATTAGAATGGGTACGAAGTAATCCTAAAGGTCGTCATGCTAAAAGTAAGGCACGTATTAGCCGTTTTAATGAATTACTTAATCAGGAAGTCGAAAAACGCAATTCTACTCAAGAAATTTATATTCCACCAGGACCTCGTTTAGGCGACTTAGTGGTAGAAGCGGTGAATGTTCGTAAGGCTTATGGAGATCATTTATTGATAGAAGATCTCAATTTTAATTTACCTAAAGGTGGGATTGTTGGGATTATTGGCGCAAATGGGGCAGGTAAAACCACACTTTTTCGCATGATCGCAGGACAAGAAAAACCAGATGAAGGTGAATTTAGAATTGGTTCCACGGTTCAAGTGGCTTATGTTGAACAATCACGTGATGCATTAGATGGCAATAAAACAGTATGGGAAGTCATTTCTGATGGTTTAGATAATATCGTCATTGGTCAATATGAAACACATTCACGTGCCTATTGCGGTCGTTTCAATTTTAAAGGTCCTGATCAACAAAAACGTGTGAAAGATTTATCAGGTGGAGAACGTAACCGTGTACATTTAGCGATGTTACTAAAAAGTGGTGGTAATTTATTATTATTAGATGAACCCACAAATGATTTAGATATTGAAACCCTACGCGCTCTTGAAGAAGCCATACTTTCTTTTCCAGGTTGTGCAGTGGTAATTTCACATGATCGGTGGTTTTTAGATCGCATTGCTACTCATATTTTAGCTTTTGAAGGCAATAGCCAAATTGTATGGTTTGAAGGAAATTATGCCGATTATGAAGCAGAACGTCATAAACGCTTAGGCACAAATGCCGATAATCCACATCGAATTAAGTATAAAAAGTTGATTGCTTAACTCGAAAAAACCAGAATAAACACAGCAAATCAATTAATATGAAAAAAATCATGATTTTACTTATATTAAGCATAATTGTTGGTATTAGCTGGCTGGTTTACGAGCGTCTTTATCCAAATATAGATAAACCACAAGACGGTGATGAAAAAAAGAGTGTACCAGTAGAAATAGCGGAAATTCAACACGGTCCTATCGAATTATTACACGTATTTACAGGGACTTTGGAGGCTAATGCACAATTTGTGGTCGCCTCTAAAGTCAGTGGTTTGATTGAAAAAGTGACTGTAGATATGGCTGATACCGTCATTCGTGGGCAAGTGGTAGCAAAATTGGATGATGCCGAATATGTTCAAATGCTTGTGCAGGTGCAAGCAGATATGGCTGTTGCACAAGCGAATTTAGCAGAAGCCAAAAGTTTGCTGACGATATCTCAAAGAAAACTAGAACGCATTGTAGAACTTCATCAACGCGGAATTAATTCTGGCGAACAATTTGATATCGCTAAAGCTGAGCAATTATCGGCTCAGGCACATGTAACAGTAACTCAAGCACAAGTAAAACGTGCAAAAGCAGTTTTGAAAACAGCACATATTCGTCTTAATTATACCAAAGTCACCGCAAACTGGGTTGGCGGTAATCGACACCGTATAGTAGCAGAACGTTATTTAGATGAAGGAGAAACAATATCTGCTAACACACCGTTGTTACAGATTATGGAATTAGACCCTATCATTGTTGTATTTTTTGTAACAGAGCGTGATTATGCCAATTTGCAACTCGGGCAAATCGCTTCTCTAGTCACCGATGTTTATCCAGGTGAAAAATTTCACGGCAAAATTGAACGTATTGCACCGATATTCGATAAAAGTACACGTCAAGCACGAATAGAATTACGTGTTGAAAATTCTGATTTACGATTAAAGCCAGGTATGTTTGCCCGTGTAACAGTGGTATTAAAGCGGATTAAAAAAACGACTATTGTGCCAGAACATGCTTTAACAAAACGCAATCATCAAAACGGTGTTTTTGTAGTGAATGGAAATTCTGTGGTTTGGCATGAAGTACAAATAGGCATTCGTCAAGGTGAACAGGTACAAGTCACAGGAGAGGGTTTAACTGGATTTGTCGTGATTTTGGGGCAACAATTATTAGATAATGGTTCACTCATCTCTTCAAAAAATAATATTAAAGACCCCTGACCAAACTTTTATGTTAAAATAAAAGCGTTTAAATTTCTCAGCCCATA
>DAOVTJ010000103.1 GCA_030633165.1 Thiomargarita sp.
CAATACAGGGTTTTTCGTGGCGGTGGGTGGAACGGTACCGCATCGAATAATCGTGTCGCACTTCGCGAAGGCGATGAGCCAGGCGTCCGCTACAACGATCTTGGGTTGAGGATTTTGAGGATGCCTTAACGACAATAAAAGGTATCCTACAATTTATGTTCTTCAGAATCAAGCATCTCACTCAATTCTGGTAAATCATTCAAATTTTGAAGATTAAAATGATCTAAAAACGCTTTTGTGGTGCCATACAAGGCGGGACGACCTGCTGTCTCACGATGTGCAAGTATTCTAATCCACTTATAATCTTGTAACTTTTTCACAATATCTGTACTCACAGATATGCCTCGTATTGCTTCAATTTCACCGCGAGTAATCGGTTGGCGATAAGCGATAATAGCTAAGGTTTCCAATAATGCCCGTGAATAACGAGGCGCACGTTCAGTTTGTAAACCTTTCAGCCAAGGGAGTAAGCTTTTTTTGCTTTGAAAACGATAACCACTCGCCACTTCTACTAATTCTATGCCACGTTCTGCATAATCGTCATGTAATTCTTCCAATATGGCTTGGATCAGATGACGTTTAGGACGTTCTGGTTCTGAAAATAAAGCAAGAAAATGTTTGAGGGTTAATGGTTTACTCGATGCAAATAAAGCCGCTTCAATAATAGATTTTAGGGATTTTTCAATCATTCTACACTAATGACTTGTATCGTTTCAAACGTTTGAATAATTTGTATCAAGGATTCTTTCGTTAATTCTAAAATCGCTATAAATGTGACCACAACACCAGCACGTCCTTCTTCTAAAGTAAATAATTTCACAAAATCAATACGCGGTGACTTTTTAAGGCAGTCTAATATTAAACTCATCCGTTCTCGCACCGATAAGGCATCTCGCGTCACATAATGTGAATTAAATAAAGTGGTGCGTTCCATCACTTCCCGCATAGCCTCTAGCAAATTAGACAAAGTAATATTAGGGATAATAATTTCTTTAGGAATATCATGCTGCGCTACAAAAACAGGTAATAAGTCTCTTCCCATCTGAGGTAATTCATCTAAATCTTGGGCTGCCTGTTTATATTGAGCATATTCTCGCAATTGTTGTATTAATTTTGCCCGTGGATCAGCATCCTTAACCTCATCATCATTAGAAGTCGGCAACAATAAGCGAGATTTAATTTCCATCAATACTGCAGCCATCAACAGATATTCTGATGCTAAATCTAATTCCATCTCTTTCATTAACTCAACATATTGCAAATATTGTTGGGTAATATCAGCAATTGGAATATTCAGAATATCCAGATTTTGACGTTGTATCAAATAAAGCAGTAAATCCAACGGACCTTCAAAACTCTCAATAACAACTTGTAAGGCATCCGGTGGGATATAGAGATCAGTCGGTAGCGCTGTTCCCTGTATAATCGCATCAGTTGTCATATTAATGGTACACAAGTCCCATAACTTGTCGTACTTCTTCAATTGTTGAACGACTAGTCGCGCGGGCTTTTTCAGCTCCTTCAATTAATATTCGTCGCACAGATTCTGGTTCTGCAATATAAGCCTTAATACGTTCTTGAATTGGGGCTAATTCTGTCAATATGGCTTCTATAATAGGTTGTTTACAATCTATACAGCCTATCCCAGCATTACGACACCCATTTTGTACCCATGTTTTAATCTCATCAGTAGAGTAAATCTCATGGAATTTCCAGACAGGACATTTATCAGGATCACCTGGATCCGTGCGCCGAATCCGTGCAGTATCTGTAGGCATCGTGCGTATTTTTTGTTCTATACTGGCAGGCGGTTCACGTAAAGCAATAGTATTTTTATAAGATTTGGACATTTTTTGTCCATCAAGCCCAGGCATTTTACCTGTTTTAGTCAACAAAGCCGCAGGTTCAGGTAAAATTGTTTTACTTTTTCCTTCTAAATAACCGAAAAGACGTTTTTTATCACCGAGAGAAATATTTTGTTGTTCAGCCAATAAAGCTTGCGCTGTTTTTAAAGCTTCCACATCTCCTTTTTCTTGATGACGTTTTCTTAAAGTCTTATACAATTTAGCACTTTTCTTACCCATTTTACGGATCGCATCTTTAGCTTTTGTTTCAAAATCTGGTTCACATCCATAAATATGATTAAATCTTCGCGCTATTTCACGAGTTAATTCCACATGGGCAACTTGATCTTCACCAACAGGAATTAGTCCAGCTTTATAAATCAAAATATCAGCACTTTGTAGTAATGGATAGCCTAAAAATCCATAAGTGCCTAAATCTTTCTCTTGAATCTTTTGTTGTTGATCTTTATAACTCGGAATACGTTCTAACCAACTCAGTGGCGTAGACATTGATAATAATAAATGTAATTCAGCATGCTCAATCACTTGGGATTGGATAAATAGCGTTGCTTCACCAGGATTAATACCCACAGCTAACCAATCTATTACCATATCCCAAACGCTTGGCGCGATAATCTTAGTATTCTCATATTCTGTGGTGAGGGCATGCCAATCTGCAACAAAAAAATAACATTCGTATTCATGTTGCAAATTAATCCAATTTTTCAATACGCCATGTAAATGACCTAAATGTAATTGTCCAGTTGGACGCATACCAGATAAGACACGTTGTGACAATGATGAAATCAAAATTATTTCCTCAATTAAGATAAAATATGTTGTAAAACACTGATATCACCACCAACTATGATATATATCAATAAGAGTGGCGATAGTAAAATTTTTCCTAATGCGCCAGTAAACAACAAAATGATTAAAATTGGCAAACCAAGCATTTCCGTTTTTCCAAAATAACTTGCCCAAGTCGGTGGTAAAATGCTAGAAACTACACGTCCACCATCTAAAGGTAATATTGGCAATAAATTCAACAACATCAACACAATATTAATAAAAATACCCGCACTACCCAAGTAAATCAAAAAAAGAGTGAAAGAAAAACTATCAACTGTAAGCCAGCCTATTTTTGCCACAATCATCCAGAAAATCGCCATTAATAAATTAGCACCTGGACCAGCAAGTGCAACAAGAGCCATATCACGGCGAGGCTGTCTCAAACGATTAAAATTAACAGGTACAGGTTTAGCCCAACCAAACATAAAGCCTGTTGTGAGCAATAATATTGAAGGTAATATCACCGTACCGAATAAATCAATGTGTTTTATCGGATTTAACGTAATTCGCCCTAATTGATGTGCAGTGTCATCACCACATTTAAAAGCAACCCAACCATGTGCCACTTCATGCACGGTGATTGCAAATAAGACTGGCAATACCCAAATCATCACTTGTTGTAAAGTGCTTAATTCATTCATTATCAATTACCCGTTAAAGGCAGCCCCTTTTCCCTGCCTCATAATTTGAGGCGGCTCTGTTATCATATCAACAATAGTTGTTGGTTCGATGCCACAATGTCCACCATCTATAATCAGATCAACATGTTTACTGAGTAAATCATTAATGATATTAGGATCTGTTTCTGGCATTTCTTTGCCAGGCATAATTATCGTAGAACTCATAAGCGGTTCTGCTAAGGACTCCAAAATTGCTTGAGCAATAGGATGATCTGGAACACGTAAACCAATTGTTTTACGTTTCGGATTTTGTAAACGACGAGGCACTTCATGAGTCGCTTTCAATATAAAGGTATATGCTCCAGGTGTTAAGCTTTTTATTAATCGAAAAGCACCATTCTCGACTTTCGCATAAGTCGCAATTTCAGCAAGATCGCTACATACCAAGGTAAAATTATGATTTTTATCAGTTTGACGAATGCGACTCATTCGCTCCATTGCAGTTTTATTGCCAATTTGGCAACCCAGGGCATAACAAGAATCGGTTGGATAAACTATCAAGCCTCCATCACGTATAACCTTAACGGCTTGATTAATAAAGCGTTGCTGTGGATCTGTTGGGTGAATAGTGAAAAATTGGCTCATAATATTTGACTACGTTGGTAAAAGAAATCCCACACGCCATGTCCTAAACGAAGACCACGCTGTTCAAATTTAGTTAATGGACGCTTTGGGGCGACACACTTGCTGAAATCAGGGGCTGTTTCTAATACATGTAACATTTGTTCCGCATAATTTTCCCAATCTGTGGCTAAATGGAAATAAGCCCCTGATTTCATACGTTGCGCTAATAACTTAATAAAATCAGCTTGCACCAATCGTCGTTTATGATGACGCTTTTTTGACCAAGGATCGGGAAAGAAGAGGTAAACCGCATCCAAACAATGCGTCGATAAATTATCTTGTAAAAAGTCTACAACATCACCAGAAATCACCCGCACATTCGTTAATTGAGCGGATTCGATTTGCAGTAATAAATGACCTGTTCCTGGGCGATAAACATCAATGCCCAAATAATCATGCTCTGGATGAGATTTAGCCATTGTGACCAAAGTGTCACCCATTCCAAAACCGATTTCTAAATGTTTTTCGGCTTTTCGCCCAAATAAGGTATTTAAATCTAATACCCCATCACTCTTAACACCGTAACGAGGCCATAAGAGTTCTAAAGCACGTTCTTGTCCAGGGGTGATACGTCCGTTACGACGGACAAAACTACGGATCATTTTAGTTATCAGTTATCAGTTAAATGACAATAATCGTTTTTTTGCATTCTTCAAGAATGCTAGCTTGGCATACATAAACTAACTTGCCACTGTCATGATGACAATGTATTATGGCATATTTTTCAAACAGGTGTTTGACTCTATCACGTTTCAATAATGTGAATAATTCTGCAGTCTCATCATCATTATGCAACTTTAAAACCCCAATATGCCCTTGTAAAGCAACATTTAAGGCACGACGTAATCTTGCGCCTATTGAATTAATATCACGTAAATCAGGATAATTAGACTCTGCTAACAATATTATTGTATCTAAGAGAATTGCATTTTCAATATCATCAAGTTTACCAAACATAACATCCACTGTTTCAAAGTGTTGTGTTAATAATTGATATAATCTTTGAGTTGGTGTTAAGTGAAAGAGGATAATTTTACTCTCTGCTACTGTGCTGATAAGCATTTTTAATTGTCGTTGCTTAGCATTCACCTGTAAAATCAGTCCATTTAATCTTAGGAAAGTTAGGTGATGAACAGTAAAATTACTATCAGCACAAAAATCATTGAGCACACGAATACTATTTTCCAAATGTGTAGTCGTCATCTCAATAAATTAAAAAAACATACCCTTTAACGGTGAAGATGCATTACCATAAACTTTACGTGGCATCCGCCCTGCTTGAAAGGCTTCACGTCCTGCTTCAATAGCTTTTTTCATTGCCGAAGCCATTAATACGGGCTGTTTTGCTGCTGCTATCGCGGTGTTCATTAATACACCTGCACATCCTAATTCCATTGCTATCGCCGCATCCGAAGCGGTGCCAACACCAGCATCAACGATAATTGGGACATGCGCATTTTCAACAATAGTCACAATATTAAAAGGATTACGAATCCCTAATCCTGAGCCAATCGGTGCTGCCAACGGCATGACTGCCACACAACCCATTTCTTCAAAGCGTTTAGCCATAATCGGATCATCATTCGTATATACCATGACTTGAAAACCATCTTTGATTAAAATTTTAGCAGCTTCTAAAGTAGCAGGGATATCAGGAAATAAGGTTTTCTCATCACCTAAAACTTCCAATTTGACTAAACTATGTCCATCAAGCAATTCACGTGCTAATCTACAGGTACGTACAGCATCTTGGCTGGTATAACATCCTGCGGTATTAGGTAAAATGGTATAGTGTTCGGGTGAAATGACATCCAATAAATTAGCTTCATCGGGATTTTGACCGATATTAGTCCGTCGAATAGCCACAGTAACGATTTGTGCACCACTGGCTTCTATGGCGAGACGTGTTTCATCTAAGTCTTTATATTTACCAGTCCCCACGAGTAAACGTGAGGTGTAATTTTTATCCGCAATTGTTAGGGACATGTTGCACCTGATAGTGTAAAAATGATTAATTATAAACTGTGTTGAAAAAAATAACACGAGGAATTCATAATAATGAGTCAATATTTAAAAGGTACCTTAGAAATTTTAGGGATTATCGTTTCTTTAACCCTTGCATATTATGAACTCAAAGAAGTTATTCCCACCGATCAACACATTGTTTTTGAAGTTGAAAAATTGAACACGCCAGTAGCGACATATTCATTGACAGGTGTTGTATCAGATCAAGACTATGTTTTAGAATCTGTAAGATTCTATTCTGAAAAACCAGCCACTCAAGCCACATTCAAATATGATCATTATAACAAAAATGTTGATTTAATTTCGATAAAAAGTGCAACACCCTATATCTATATTGTTTCCAGAGAATTATTGCAAAAGGAATTTGGGGAAGATAAGAGTTTTATTTTTGAATTTTTAGATGATAATCGTTTTAGTTTTTCTTTTAAATTTGAAGGAGAGGAAAAAGAAAAGGCAAAATTTACATGTCGCATTCTTGCAGTTAATAATATCAGTATTCCCTGTCAATTGAAGGAAACTGGGTATCTTTCCCTTTTTCGTGGTATCCCTTGGTATTTTTTAGCAGCTGGATTTGGGATTATATTGATTATAATTATTGAAGTTTTCGATATTTTTTTAAAACGAGGACGTAAAATATCTCGTAAATCTAAAAAAAATAGATTAATCGCTGATCAAGAGGTATAAGATGATCATCCAATCTGTATTTTTTGTCATCCTTTGTGTGTGGACTCATAATTGGCTTTATGGTGCTATAGATTCTTATGAACAAGAATTAGTACAGAATAAAACTAGAGAAAAAATTACGGTTTCGTTAGGATTATTCATTGGTACATTATTGATAATGTTATATGTTGCGCCTTCTCATATTTTTAATGGCTATGGATTATTAGCGATTGGTTTTAGCTTATTATCCAGTTTTCTGATTATTCGTTTCTTTCTATTATTGTTTTTAAAGGAGCCTCTTTTCTTAAAGTTTTTCATTAACCCGAATTTGTTATTAGCTATATTCTTTATCATTGCTACAAACTTATTAGTATTATATTGGTTAAAAGAGGTTGAACTCTATTTTTTAGATAATTTTTTTGTGTTTGAAACTGGGTATTTTGTTTTGATTGCAATAAGTGGTATTTATTTAGGGCACCCAAAAGAAAAAAAACAGTGGCGTTTAAGTCTTTTGGCGATAGTTGATCCTATGATTGTAGTATTTTTGGCAGTGTTTTTGTTGCATGTTATTTTAAGTGTATTTAATGTGCTTGTTTAAGCCAATTATTTTATGTCTCTTTACTTAACAATAGGATAATTTATAATGACTCATTACAAATATCTCTTACTATTCGCAAGTGGGTTGATAATCAGCACGTCAGTTTGGGCAAATAAGGATAATGGGTTTGCATTAGTCAATCCTTGTATGACTTGTCATGGTCCTAATGGTTCGAGTGTAGGACTAGCAATGCCTAGTATTGCTGGTTTTAAAAGTGAAAATTTCATTGAAATTATGGAAGAATATCAAAATGATGAACGTCCCTCAACTATTATGGGACGTATCGCCAAGGGCTATGAAATGGAAGAATTTGAGATCATGGCAAATTACTTTGCAAAACAACCCTTTCTGCATTCTCCACAAAAAGTGGATGCAAAAAAAGCAAAAAAAGGTCAAAAACTTCACAAAAAATATTGTGAAAAATGTCATGAAAGAAATGGCACTCTTGATCAAGCGGGAACTGGCATCCTTGCAGGACAATGGATGCTCTATTTACAATTTAGCTTAACAGATTTTATGACAGGAAATCGGGATATGCCAAAAAATAAGAAAAAACGTTTTCAGAAAATGTTACATCGGTATGGTGAAGAAAGCTTGGAGAACCTCGTTCACTTTTATGGTAGTAGGAGCGGTAGACATGCTAACCCGTAGAAATTTTATTCTAGCAACAGCCAGTATGCTTACTTTTCCACTTGTAGCACGGGCTGCTAAAAAACAAGTGGTAATTATTGGGGGGGGGGCTGGCGGTGTTATTGCTGCCAAATATCTTCGTATACTGGATTCTAGTATTGAAGTCACCTTAATTGAACAAAATAAATACTATTATAGCTGTTTTATGAGTAATGAGGTATTGGGTGGAGAGCGAACTATTAACAGCATTAAGTTTAGTTATGAAGAATTAAAAAAATATGGCATCAAAATCATCCATAGCCAAGCTATTGCTATTGATCCTAGTTGTAAAGCAGTTAAACTTCTTGAAAAACAGCAAGTCATCACTTATGACCGTTTAATTGTTTCACCAGGTATTGATTTTCAGTGGGATGCAATTTATGGGTATACACCCAATATCATTGAAAAAATTCCACATGCTTGGAAATCTGGTCCACAAACCATCATTCTTCGTAAGCAATTAGAATCTATGAAAGATGGGGGAACAGTCATTATTTCAGTACCTCCTAAGCCATTTCGTTGCCCAGTTGCACCGTATGAACGTGCCAGTTTGATAGCGCACTATTTTAAATATCACAAACCCAAATCAAAGGTTTTTATTTTTTCAACTAAAGCAGCCGTATTGTTATCCCCAAATACGCCAGCCACTACTGGCACCCGCCCTGCATTTATTTTTATAGTAAAATCA
>DAOVTJ010000045.1 GCA_030633165.1 Thiomargarita sp.
AATCTGTTGAGGAATTTGGTTCGGGTTATTTATCAGGATTATCTAAGGTTGTAAAGACTATACGCAGTCAATGCCCGAATCAAAGTAGTAAATTAGATCAGCTTGAACAAACTATCAAAGACAAGTGATAAGTGAAATAAAACTAAGTTTAAAAAGCTTGGTTTTTTTTTATAATTTTCTAACAGGAAAATTCTCATGTTATCTGTCATAAAAAAACAATTTATAATAGTTATCGCTATTATCAGCGTTCACAGCAATGCTTTTGCTCAAGAACTTGTTTTTACACCAAGAATTGAAGCTGGTACATGGATGTTCAATAGTCAATTATCAGGCGACATGTATGAAGAAAATAAACAACGAACATGGTTTGATATTAATGAAATCATGGCTGTACTTCAACTTGGCGCCAGTCTCCAATGGCGTGAATTTTATGTCGATGCATACGTGCAACAATCGACAAGTGGTTCAGATGTTCCCAATAATGAAACGCTTTTAGAGGATGGCGTCGATTCTTACGCTAATCAGGAAGCTGATATTGAACGTTCAGAATATAGTTTACTTGTAGGTTACCAATTTCCCTCCCAAGTTTCCTTGTTTATTGGTTACAGATTTCAAGAAACTGATATTAATGAAACTTTGCCACAGAATTATGAACTGATTCCAGAAGCAAGAAGCCCTGATACTTGGGATATTAATATTGAATCAAACGGTCCATTTTTAGGGCTGAAATATATTATGCCTATTGATGCAAATAATTCCCTTAGTTTAAGTACCTCATTAGGCTTTTTTGAACAAACCTATCAGAATGCTTATACCCAAGTTATTGGTACAGGTGAATTTTCACAGTTCAAGATGTTATTTGATTTTGAAACAGATGTTATTGATTTAGGATTAGGTGCTGTTTATACTCACAAATTGACCAATGAACTTGAAGTCAATGTGCAAGGGCAATTGAATTATTACTCTTTTGATGAACGTTTAGCAGATAAAAGGGATACACCTGATTTAGCAGAAAATTTTGATGTCTCTGCTGATGAGTTGAATTTTCAAATCAGACTTGGATTACAATATCGCTTTTAATGTTTACAGAAAACCGATTTGTTCAAAAAATCGGATTTCTGTAAAAATTATTTACGAACAGAATCTATATCATTAAGCAGCAACTTTGCTATCTTTTACATATAAGTACCAATAAATCCCACCGACAAGAACAGCACCGCTAAAAATATTTCCCAAGGTGACAGGGATAAGATTATTCACTAAAAAGCTATACATATTTAATGAATTGAGATCCCAAGTCGGATGGTTAGACATCACAACATCAGCAATAGCAGGGTTCATCTTAGCAACAAGACCAGCTGGAATAATAAACATGTTAGCAATACAATGCTCAAATCCGCTAGCGATAAATGCCATGACCGGAAACCATGCACCCGCAATTTTTCCCATAGTATCCTGTCCTGCTGCTACAATAACAACTGCTAAACAAACCAACCAGTTACACCCCATACCCCTAGTGAATGCTTCCCAAAAGGTGAGATGCGCTTTCTTATACGCTATGGCCACAGCTTGGGCACCGATCTGACCGCCATGTCCCTCCCAGATATTACTGGTATACATCATCCAGAGGAGGAATAATGCACCGATAAAGTTACCAATATAGACAATGGTCCAATTGTTTAGTACCTGACTTGTTTTTAAATCTCCATTTAACCATCCCATAGAGAGAAGACAGTTGCCTGTAAAAAGGTCAGAGCCTGCCACAAGGACAAGGACAAGTGCAATACCAAATACACTGCCCCCAATAAAACTACTAAATCCAACACCGAAATATCCCGTCATATCATGAGTAACAGTAGTCATTAATTGGGCTGCAAAAGCAATATAAGCCCCTGCCAAAAATGAT
Source organism: Thiomargarita sp. (assembly GCA_030633165.1). Lineage (GTDB taxonomy): Bacteria > Pseudomonadota > Gammaproteobacteria > Beggiatoales > Beggiatoaceae > DAOVZS01. Next base: position 1,907 of record DAOVTJ010000045.1, read on the forward strand.
GAAACTATTATTTTGGGAATTGGCATACTGACTTTATAATTGCCAACGCCAATAAATCCTTGGGCTGTTTCAGCTGGGGTCAGGAAATTTTTTGCCATTTTGTTTAATTCCTTATATTTTGAGATTTCTCGAGAAATGGCTAGAGGGGTAGGCTGTGCCATACCCCCAATTGATGATTATATATATAAACAGACGTCTGATTCTCCTGCAAACTCAAAAAAAGTTGCAGCACCACCATATTCAATACCATCAATAAAGTCTTTGGTATCAAATTCAAATAAGTCTACTGTCATTTGACAAGCGACCATTTTCACTTCTGCCTCTATACTCAAATCGCGTAATTCCTCTAGGCTAGCAACACCCTTGCTCTTCATCTTTTTCTTCATCATGCTTGTCATCATAGCTTGCATGCCAGGCATTGCTTGCATGAAAACTGGGACAGGCATAGGCATAGGCATAGCTGGATTACCTAGAGAGGTGACTTGCAAATTAAGTTTTTTCTTCAGTAAAGCTAAACCGTAGAAAGTAAAAAATATTTGCGTATCATAACCCAATGCCGCCGCGGTTGAAGCGAGGATAAAAGGCGGATAAGCCCAATCAAGGCTGCCCTTTGTTGCAATAATAGCAAGTTTTTTTTCATCAGACATTGTTAATATCCTCTTCGCTTATTTTTTCTCTATGAAAAACAAGTATTTGCCACCTTCCTCTGTCGATTCGAGCAACTTGTTACCAGTCTGGTTAGCAAATGCATCAAAGTCTTTAACAGAACCAGGATCAGTTGCAACAATACGCAAAACTTGACCAGTTTCCAATCCTTTGAGCATTTTTTTTGCCCGTAAAATGGGTAGTGGGCAATTTAAACCAGAAGCATCAAGTTCTTGAGCGAAATCAGGCATTTTTAAATCTCCTAAAAAATGTAGGTTAAAAAACTGCTACGAAATAACTTTAGTAATCCAATGTATTCTTATATACTAAGCTTGAAATTTAAGCAAGTTTTTAAAAATCGAGTACTACTATTTTTGAGCGCATTAAATCTATAAATATATGAATTTTTTACCAATTTTTTTAAATATCCGCGAACAATCCTGTTTAGTTGTCGGGGGAGGGACGACGGCAACCCGTAAAACAGAATTATTGTTACGTGCCCATGCTAAAATCATCGTAGTTGCCCCGCAATTAAGCCCCAAATTGACTCAATGGACAAAAGAGGGTCGTATCACTCATCGTGCTGATACTTTTGCACCAACGGATTTACAGCATTGTCGCTTAGTGATAGCTGCAACTAATAATCAGACTGTTAATGAGCAAGTATCTATTTTAGCACAAGCACAAGATACACCTGTTAATGTTGTTGATCAACCACAGTTGTGTAGTTTTATCATGCCGTCTATTATTGATCGGTCTCCTGTACAAATTGCGGTGTCTACTGGCGGTGCATCACCGGTTTTAGCACGATTATTACGTGCTCATTTAGAAAGCATGATACCTGCTGCTTATGGAAAATTAGCTGATTTTGTGGCTAGTTTTAGAGATAAAGTCAAAGAACAGTTTTCTTTTAATGAACGCCGCAGATTTTGGGAATCAGTATTACAAGGTCCTATTTCTGAGATGTTATTGGCGGGACATACACAGGAAGCAACTAATGCGTTAAATACATTTCTTGATAAAAAATCAGCTTCTGTTCAAACAGTGGGTGAAGTGTATCTTGTTGGCGGGGGACCAGGTGATCCAGATTTATTGACTTTTCGAGCTTTGCGCTTGATGCAACAAGCCGATGTTGTCCTTTATGATCGTTTAGTGTCGCAAGAGGTCTTGGCCTTGGTGAGGCTTGAAGCAGAACGCATTTATGTTGGTAAAGCTCCCACTAATCATGTTGTTCCTCAGGGAGAGATTAACCAATTATTAATTGATTTAGCCAAAAAGGGGAAACGGGTATTGCGCTTAAAGGGGGGTGATCCATTTTTATTTGGTAGAGGCGGAGAGGAAATTGAAACTTTAATGGAGAAAGGGATTCCTTTCCAAGTGGTACCTGGAATTACTGCTGCTATCGCAACTTCGGCTTATGCAGGTATTCCCCTCACGCACCGTGAACATGCGCAATCGTGTATTTTTGTTACTGGGCATCTTAAAGATGATAGCATGGACCTCAATTGGGATAGTTTAGCGCATCCTAATCAAACTGTTGTGATTTATATGGGATTGCGAGGATTACCTGTTATTTGTCGTGAATTAATAAAGCATGGTATGCCAACTGATAAACCTGCTGCTCTGGTACAAAAAGCAACCACATCAGATCAACGTGTTTTAATTGGAACGTTGAATACACTACCTGGTATTGTTGAAAAAGCTGATATTAATTTATCTAGTATTATTATTATCGGTGATGTTGTTAGTTTGCATGAGAAATTGGCTTGGTTTAACTCATAATTTTTTTCTTGACAGGTTTTAGAAACCTGTCAAGATATGAAAATCCTATGGTGCCACCGCTGCATTCATCAACCACCAAGCGGAAATATTTTGTTGCCATGCCAATTTTTCTTGTTTTGTATGGATTGATAAGGCTTTTTCTGCAGTTTCTTGAAAAAAGTGAGAACTTAAACCACGGCTTGGTTTCATTACAACTTTAGTATCCTTACGCATAAAAACACTGGTTTTAAATTCAACTAATATTTGGCATACGCTATGTTTTTCTATGGGCTTTATCACTTTTTGCCCAAATGTCATAAAATTGTCCCGCTGTTTGCTAGGAAGTTGGATTGGCTCTGATGCTAAAATTTGGTGGGTACGGCTACCAGTTCGTATCGCAAATTTACCCAATGGCTTAACAAGATGATAACGATAAGGCGTAAAACTTAAACCTACTGCACTGACTTTAAAAACAACCCCTTTTTTTAAGGGGTGAGCAACACCAGAAAATGGTTTGGCAAATAAAGCTGATGGAATAAAACTAAGGGCATCTAATCCCATATTTAACAAATCTTCCCCTGTTATATCTCGTCCTTCAGTCATCTTTTTAATAGCATAATAACTCCCATGAAAGGGAATCCAAGTAATTGGACCAGCTGGTAAAATACCAACTTCTTCAGCAAGGGCGACATCATCTGTGATAGAGGCAAAATAGCGTAAATGATGTGGTAAACCTGGGCAAGCTTGTTCAGGATAGTTAGGGCAAATCTTTAATAGTTTATTTGCCAAAGCTGCTTGGGTATTCGCGGAAAGTGGACGACGCATTAAATTACGAAAAAGAGGTTCATTTTTATATCTAAATAAAGCTTCTACTGTATTATCATCACCTTCTAATAGAATTTCAATAATAATGGGTTGTAAGCTGCCTTCACCAAATAGTAAGCTAATCGGACCTAAACCCCATTTATTTAATAAGCGTTCCCCATCTTTAAGAGCCAACAAATCCCAAATATAAGGATCATTAGCAAGCCACTCGAATGCACCGTTCTTATCCACAACACGTTCTAATGCTGGCCATAATGTCTTACGAAAATGTTTATAAAAATAGTTTTCTTTATCTAAACGTTTACGAATATCAGGGCCATTTTTTATCATAAAAAACACAATCTCAGCCAATTGTTTATTTGAATGCCGTAGATACTTATCAAAAACTCTTTCAAGCCATGCATCATATTCTCTCGCACCCTGGGTATTACGCGAAAAAATGAATACAGTTTCACTGTTTGAAATGCCACGTAAGGCAAGTTTGCACATTAGATCGCGGTGTTTTTCTAAAGCTTGAGTGAGTAATTGAATTTCTGTATGTGAGGCATGTAGTGCAAAAAAGCTGGTCAAGGCATTATAACATGCTGGTTTTTTGAGTATTTTGATGAGCAAAATAGGATTTTCAGAAACGGCAACTAATCCTGCTGTTTCTGGGTGCAGGCGTACAAATCGGCTAATGATGGAAGAAGGTTTTAATTTTTTGAGTAGATTAATTTGTTGGTAAAAATCATTTGGATGTTCTTGTTTAAGACTGTTAAACCATGCTTTGTTGACAGCCACAACAGCATTAGCAGCATCGCGGCTCCAACCTGCTTTGATAAATTCATGTAAAGCATAGTCATTTGCTGATAAAATAGAAGGTATTGCCTGCAAACATATTAATATATAAATTAACTTTGACATAACAATATTTCTACCAGGTATGCTCTCTATTTAAAAATAATCGGCAATAGGTAAACCACCAAAAATATTGACAATATCCTTTTTAGTTACAAAGATTTTGCTTGTTCAGCCGCATTACCCACATAAGTAGCAGGCATTAACTCAAATAAACGATTTTTCTCATCATCTGGAATTGCTAATTCTGCTATAAATTCCTGTAAACGTTTTTGATCAATACCATGTCCACGTGTCAAATCTTTTAATTTCTCATAAGCTTGTGCAACACCATAACGGCGCATAATCATTTGAATTGGCTCAGCTAGCACCATCCACGCTTGATTTAAATCAGCCTCAATCACCAAATGATTTACTTCCAATTTTCCAACCCCTTTAAGGCAAGACTCATAAGCAATCAAACTATGTGCAATACCAACGCCAAGATTACGTAATACTGTAGAATCCGTTAAATCTCGTTGCCAGCGAGAAATGGGTAATTTTGTTGATAAGTGATTAAATAAAGCATTTGCAATGCCTAAATTGCCCTCTGCATTTTCAAAATCAATAGGATTAACCTTATGTGGCATAGTAGAAGAACCAATTTCACCAGCAATTGTTTTTTGCTTAAAATAGCCGAGCGAGATATAACTCCAAGTATCACGACAATAATCAATGAGTATTGTATTAAAACGGGCTATTACATCAAATAATTCAGCCATATAATCATGGGGCTCAATTTGAGTGGTATAAGAATTCCAATCTAAACCAAGTTCTGTGACAAATTGTTGCGAAATAGCTGCCCAATCAAGTTTAGGATAAGCAGCGAAATGAGCATTATAATTGCCTACTGCCCCGTTAAATTTACCCATTAACGGCACATTTTCGACTTGTTGCCGTTGGCGGTGCAAGCGAGAAACAACATTAGCAATTTCCTTGCCTAATGTTGTTGGAGAGGCAGGTTGACCATGTGTACGCGACAGCATAGGAATTTCAGCATATTCTTTAGCTAACACCGTTAGTGTCGTCAATATTTCATCCATTTTTGGATTAATTATTTTATCACGCGCTTCGCGTAACATTAAGGCATAAGCTAAATTATTGATATCTTCTGAAGTACAACCAAAGTGGATAAACTCACTAACAGCCATCAATTCTGGTGTTGTCGCTATTTTTTCTCTGATAAAATATTCTACTGCTTTAACATCATGGTTAGTGGTACGCTCAATATCTTTAACCCGTTGCGCCTCTTCAACTAATAAATTATCAGCCATTTCATTTAATACCGTTTGGGCTTTGTGACTAAATGTAGGCACTTCAACAATATTTGGATGTGCAGACATAAATTGCAACCAACGAATTTCAACGAATACCCGATAACGAATTAAGCCAAATTCGCTGAAAATCGTTTGCAATGCCACTGTTTTACTGGCATAACGTCCATCAATAGGGGAAATAGCAGTTAGTTCCATAGTTCATCTCAATTGTAAATTATCAGGAATGTGAAATGTCGTTTTTTCTGCTTCACCAGGCATGACTTTGCTTGTACTTACGCCAAATTGATGTAAGCGTTCTAATACCTCTTCTACTAAAATTTCTGGTGCAGATGCACCAGCAGTTAGCCCAACTGTAGCATTATCAGAAAACCAATTAGATTCTAAATCTTCAGCATTTTCAATTAAATAGGATTTTATACCAACCCCGATACCAAGTTCTCGCAAACGATTAGAATTAGAACTATTTTGAGCACCGACAACCAGCAACACATCAATATCATCTGCAAGCTGCCGCACGGCATTTTGACGATTTTGAGTAGCATAACAAATATCACTCAAATTTGGACCATGAATTTTGGGAAAACGCTTGCTTAAAGCCTGAATCACCTCGCGGGTATCATCCACACTTAAAGTGGTTTGTGTCACATAAGCGACGCGTTCAGGATTTTTAATCTCTAATACTTTCACTTCTTCAAGATGACATAAAACATGTACGGTGCCATCCACACTACCCCGAGTCCCTTCTACCTCTGGATGTCCCGCATGACCTATGATAATGACTTCAAAACCAGTTTCGGCATAGCGTTGTGCTTGCGCATGTACTTTCATAACAAGCGGACAAGTCGCATCAATCACTTGTAATTGCAATTCTTCAGCATATTTAATCACCCTGGTATCAACACCATGCGCACTAAAAATACAAACAGATCCTCGGGGAACTTCATCTAATGTTTCTACAAATACAGCCCCACGATTTTTTAAATTATCCACCACATACCTATTATGAACAATTTCATGCAGGACATAAATAGGCTGTTTAAAGAGAGCAAGCGCCCGTTCAACAATTTCTACAGCACGTACTACTCCCGCGCAAAAACCACGTGGTTGCGCTAATATGACTTCCATTTTTTTTTTAGATGTTATTATCAATTTTTCCCTCTCCAATAGCTGGCACATTTGTCATATCTGCCAAAACTTCACTAATATGATAAACTTTTACTGGACTCTTTAAACGTTTTAAACACCTTGCAATATTCAACAAACAACCCATATCCCCAGCCAATAAAACTTCTGCCCCTGTTGCTTTTATGTTAGATACTTTATCTGATACGATTCTACTTGAAATTTCTGGAAATTTAACGCAAAATGCTCCTCCAAAACCACAACAAACGTTAGCATCTACCATTTCCGTCAATTTAAGTCCTTCTACATTATCTAATAATTGTCGTGGTTGAGTTTGAATGCCTAATTTACGTAATCCAGCACAAGAATCGTGATATGTCACAGTTTGTGCAAAATGTGCTTCCACTTTTGCTTTATCACATATCTCGCTTAAAAAACTAAGTAATTCATAACAACGCCCTGCAAAATCTTGTGCCTTGGCTTGCCATTCTGGTTCATCTGAAAATAATTCTGGATAATGTTGCTTAAACATGCTAGTACAAGAACCAGATGGGGCTACGATATAATCAAATTCAGTAAATAAATTAATAACTTGTTTCGCAATAGCGCGACTATTTACTAGGTCACCGCTATTATAAGTCACTTGCCCACAACAGGTTTGTTCCATAGGCACTTCAACTTGAAAACCATTTTTTTCAAGCAATTTAATCGTAGCAAAAGCAACATTAGGGCGAAATAAATCAACTAAACAAGTCACAAATAATCCAATACGAGGGGAAGTCATTGCTCTTCCTTAATTGCTTGCCAAGGTAAGGTAAGCGTAAAACGACTGCCTTTATCTAGTTCACTTGTTACTGAAATGTTCCCATGGTGCAATTTAGCTAAACGATACACCAGATATAATCCCAACCCTGTGCCACCATATTTTCTATTGAGACCACTATCAAGTTGCGTAAAGGGTTGAAATAATCGTTTCAAATCCTTAGATGCAATGCCAATACCCGTATCCCAAATGATAAAATCAATCATATCTTCATTTGTGATGACTTCTAAGCCAACTTTTCCCCCTTTTGGGGTAAATTTTATGGCATTATCCAACAAACTCACCAATATTTGTTTTAAACGGCATCGATCAGCTAAAAGAATTGTTATTGAATCTTCATGCTTAAAAGAAGTCGTAATATTTTTTTGCACAGCTGCTTCTTTGATAAAAGCTAGACTGCTTTCCCCAAGCTCTTGGATAGAAAGAGGCATGAACTCGACATGAATTTGTTCCACTTCAATTTTTGAAATTTCTAGAATATCATTAATAAGAGAAAGTAAATTTTTACCACTCTGATAAATCATGCGGACAGGATCTACTTGTTTTTCAGATAAATTACCATAAATGCCTTGTTGTAATAGCTCTGACAGTCCTAAAACAGCATTTAGAGGTGTCCGTAATTCATGGCTCATAATTGCCAGAAATTCACTCTTAGTTTGATTAGCCCTTTTTAATTGTAGTTCGACTTGTTTTTGAACGGTGATATCCAGCAGTGCAGAACGACATCTTTTTTTATCAGCAATGACTATACTTTCCATTTTGCTATAAAAAAAGTCATTTTCCTTATGTTTGACTTTTAACTCACAAATATGATGTCCAGGCTCCTGCGCCACTTGTTTCAAATGCTCCAAAAATATTTCCTGTGATTCAGTTAATAAATAATCAATAAAGGCTTTCTGAAGAAATAAACTTTTTTCCCCGCCAAGTTGCTTAGCACCCGTTAAACTGATCTCTAAAATAGTGCCAGTGAGATCAAAGGTAAAATAAGCTATTGGTGCAAACTCATAGAGTTCTGTGCATTTATCCAATTTACCTTTTAAGTCTTCTGCTGTAATTTGTGAGTTATTCATATTAGTTATCAGTTATTAATTTTTAATATCACTATACCATAAAATTTTAGTTTTGCGTTATTCAACAAAACATAATAGAATATCTCTAATATTTATAGATAGGCTAAAACTCAATGACTAAACAATCCAAGTCGAAAGACATCATTGCTGGCACTTCTGATAAACTCAAAGCGATCTTTAAAGATGACGATATTATAAGACTTGAATATCCAGTGAATGAGTTTCCCTTATCTCAAACGCAAATACTGATTATTTTTACAAAACAATCAGGTAAAGAACCGCAATATATTGAACTTCAAGATTGGCTTGATTTGGTTGAAGAATATAAAGCACAAGAATCTGAAAATTTGCGAGAACAAAATATTGAACATGATGAAGAATTTGTTTGTCTTGTATCTTTTCGGCTTAATGGTGATAATAATTCTGCGGGTCAAGCCGTTGTTTCAGCTGAAGAGAGAGATGATTGTGTTAATGCAATTCTTGATAAATATCCTCAGGTTCAATTAGATTTATCAATAAAATTTATGTGTAAACAATGTTTTAAAGAAAAACATGAAAAAGAAATGATTGCTTATTATGGTTCTAGAATGATACATTAAATAATATTGGAGTAAAAATGTTAGCGGTGATTGATGAATCAAGATGTATTGGCTGTACATTATGTAGACAAGTATGTCCTGTTGATGCCATTTTAGGTGCCCATAAACACTTGCATACAGTTATTACCCAAGAATGTATCGGTTGTAAACTTTGTATCGCCCCTTGTCCTATTGATTGTATTTTTATGTCTCATGCCGAAAATCACAGCCTTATTGCCCAACAACGAAAGAAATTTCGGATTTTTCGTCTTGAACGCGATCAAAAAGAGCAAGCAGCCCGTTATCAACGGGCTGCTGATGATCAGAGTAAACAAGCTACAATTAAAGCTGCAATAGAGAGAGCCAAGCAGCATCACTGAAAAGAAAGTTGACGTTCTACCTCTGTAGGTGTCAACGCTTGCTCTCCAGGTAGCACAGTTAAAAACTCTTCGAAATTAGGAAAAATAGGGACTTCATCATCTGACATCAAAGGAATACCTTGCGCTTTTTGTTCTAATTGCTTCATTTGCATATAGTTGTATTTGTTCTTGCTAATAAGTTTTTCAGTAGCAGCATCACGTACAATAACAGGATGTAAAAAAATCATTAAATTTCGTTTTCCTTTTGTACTACTCCGCGAACGAAATAGCCCTCCGATCAAGGGCAAATCACCAAGGAACGGTATTTTTTGGCTTGTTTGATGTAAATCATCAGCTATTAATCCTCCAAGTACCACTATATTTCCATCCTCAACAAGAACTGTCGTTTTTATTGTACGTTTATTGGTGATAATATCACTCGTACTAATAGTACTACTACTAAGGCTAGAAACTTCTTGCTTAATCTCTAATTGGATCGTATTACCTTGGTTGATTTGCGGTTTCACATTAAGCTTAATACCAATATCTTCGCGTTGTATGGTTTGAAAAGGATTGGTGATGCTACCTGTTGTTCCTGTACTCGTGTATTGACCCGTAATAAATGGGACATTTTGTCCAACAACAATCTCAGCTTCTTGATTATCAAGGGTTAATAAAGAGGGTGTTGAGAGCACATTAGTTTTGCTATCTACGGTCAGTGCCTGTAATAATCCCATAAAATTCACAATGCCATTACCAAATTTACCTAAACCCATAAATGCACCTGTTCCAATTTGGGATAAATTATTTGTTTGAATAGCACTGCTAACATTAGTGATTCCTGTACCTGCATTATTAAAATTGCTCAAACCAATGGGGTGTGTCCCATCAATGTTATAAAAGAGCCATTGCATCCCCAATTCTCGGGCTGTGTCGCTAGAAACCTCTGCAATCACTGCTTCAACAAGTACTTGGGCACGTCGTATATCAAGTTTATCTATCACTGCTGCTAAATCTGCTTGTATTTCTGGAGGGGCAGTAATAACTAAACTATTTGTACTTTCATCAGCTTGAATATTGGTTTTAAACATATTAGAAGAGGTAGATTTTTCCATTTCCCAAATATTGTCACTAACCCCTGTGAGAACATTCACCAAATCCTTTGCTTGTGCATAACGTAAAAAAATAACCTGAGTATTACCAATACTTTTAATGGGTGTATCAAGCTGTGTGATCAGGGAGCGTAGATGTAACCGCATTGCACTGTCACCACTGATAAGCACACTATTACTTCTCTTATCTGCAACAATATTGAATTTTTTCTTATTCTTATTCTTTTGTTGTTCAAGCGTGCTGAGAGTTAGCACGACTTCAACCGCTGTCGCATGTTCTAAGGCAATGATTTCAACATCTTTATCATCTGCTTGATCAATGCGACGAATAATTTTTACTAAACGATGAATATTATTAGCTGTATCTGAAATAATGATCGTATTATTTGCAGGATAAGCGACTAAATGACCTTGTTGGCGAATCAATGGTCTTAGTAATGGAATAAGTTGAGTCGCCACAACATGTTTGATTGGTATGATTTGTGTGACTAAAGCTTCACTTTTGATAATTTTACTGTTTGAGAGCACAGTACTATTTTCTGATTTCGCGAGATTGTAGGGAAGTATTTTAATGATTCCACCACTGGGTACTGCGGTAAACCCATGCACACTAAGTATAGATAAAAACACTTCATAAATCTGATTACTATCCATTGGTTCATTAGAAATCACCGTTACTTTTGCATTAACACGTGGATCCACCACAAAAGTTTTTTGAGTGACTTCAGATATGATATTAATCAGTTCTTTGATATCTGTTTCCCTAAAATTCAAGGTGATACTTTCGGCACTAACAAGTGCTGGTAACAGGATAATGCTTAATATAATTCGATAAATAAATGACATAAGTTTAATTGAATTATCGTGAGTGTTCACTATTCTTGAAGTCTAAAAGATAAAGGAACGACTTGTCCATTACGTAAAATTTGCAAATCAATTTTCTTAGCAGTTGCAAGTTGTTGCACAATACTTAACCCTTTCAATGGAGAATCTAATTTGACACCATTGACAGCCGTTAGTATATCACCAGATTGTAAATTAAAGCGGGATAATAGGCTAGCATCCTTGCCCCGTTGGAGACGATAACCTAGCAATTTTTTTCCTCGATGCACGGGAGAAATACGCACTAATTGCATGAAACTTTCTGGATTAGTCTGTAATTGGCGTTGATAATGAGTTAAAATATTTGCAGAAATATTCATAGAGGAAGAATTTTTCTTTGATGTTCTAACATTTTTTTTATCAACTAGATGTAAAGTTTCATGCCGACCATTTCTAAGTAAAATCACTTTTTGGGGATAAATTTCATAAAGTAAAGCAACGCTCGGTACAGATTGATATATCTGTATAAACTTTGTTATATCCTTAT
>DAOVTJ010000091.1 GCA_030633165.1 Thiomargarita sp.
TTGATATCTTGCTTTTGTAATGTAGCAAGTACTTTTCCGAAGTTATCTTTTTTGTATAATATCTTAAAGTTGTCTACGATAATTTGAGAATTTTCTTTGGATATTGACATTTTAGCTGTAGTGTTAATCACCGCTACAGAAGTTTGGATTGTGTCAATAGCAGTTTTTATTCCAGTAAAGTATTTCCACCAAAATCCTCTTGTTGTTATCTTTCGTGTTGTAAAAGGATTAGCTTTTAAAGTAGCTAATTTCTTTTGATATTGTTTTTTCTTATACGTTAAAACGAGTTTCCGTAAAGTAGTAATATTACATTGATCTCCAATAGGTGTCGTATTTGAGAATTGAGTCATAATCTTTTGACAAACGGTATCTTTTCCATTTCTATTTCCATATTTAGGCATACAACTCATATATGTCTCATGTGCAGCCAAGAAACCTGAATCTATGCTAGCTCTCTTGTGTTGCAATGCTTTAAGACCAGTTATAATATTTTTTGAATTATTATAACGACATGCGCTTTTAAGGGATGTTACAGAAGTTTGGATTGTGTCAACTGCAGTTTTTATCTTAGAAAATTCTTTCCACCAAAATCCTGTTGTTGTTATTCGTGCTTGGGTGAAAGGATTATCTTGTAACTGTTCTAGTTGCTTCTTAGCCCATCTCCTTCTTTTGGACGTTACTTGGCTATATAATGTATAATCATTAGATTGCAATTTAGGAAGATTTTTCTTAATCTTGCTATCCGGTACATCATCAAGTAGTACTAAGCTGAGATATAGGGCTTTGTAGTAAAACGGTTCTTGAGGATTTAGAATATTTTGAATTTTCTTCATGTGAGGACGTGCTTGCTCAGGTTTATTTCGTAACTTCCAAGCCACATGAAATGAGCAGAGACGATTAACTTTACGATCCTCAATCAATTCAATCGCATCTTGGATATATCCTCTTTTAAGTTTATCAGTGACATTCTTACAATTCACCAAGGCAAATACTGATTGCGTATTGAATAGCAATAATAATAATAATGTAGTCAGTCTTTTAAAAAAATTCATATTTCTTATTTCCCGTAGAGTAGTTTTTGTGCTAATTCACGATTTATATACTTTTTATCAAATAATCTTCGAATCCAACTTTTGTAACGCTCTTGTGTTATTTGAGCATTTTCTGTCACGCCTTGCATTAGGCTTGATTGACCCTCAATATACATTGTAAACATAATACCGATATTTTGAATAGCATCTGCACGTAACGATCCATCTTGTTCACGCAGTCTTATTTTTAATAATGAACGTTTCAAAACTTGTTTACGCTGAAGAGTGGGTAATGTATTAATATGCTCAAAAATTTTCTTCCAAAGTGCTACTATCTGGTCATTATTGTTATTTTGGGTATAAGCCAATAATGCTTGAAAGAAAAAAGCAGATCTATTAATAAGATCACGTCCGCTTTCAGACACTTCTTGTGTTTCTGCATCTAATATCTGAGTATTCAGATTATCCCATGTTTGTTTATTCGATAGGGGATCTTCCTCTAAATCAATCTTAATGGGTGGTGCTGTTATATCAGGAATGAGTTTAAATGATGCAAAAGCACTTAAGATATTATTATTATCAGGAAAGGCATACCAAGAATAGTTACCAGGTAATAAATCTAGAGAACGGGCATTCTGAGAAATCTTGTGTGTATTAATAGTGATATTTTCTACATCTGTATACATGATTTCAATATGGGCTGTTCTGCTTTGATTTGCACTGATGGATACTTTAATGGTTTTGTCTTTGGGAATATGAAAGCTTAAAGGTTTTGAAGAGGTCATTTTACTGACAGGTAAATGACCTACTAAATGCTCCTTATACTCGTCTCCATAAATAAGATAGACATCTGCATGACTGATCTCATGAGGAATATGTAATTTAAGCGTTCCGTTTTCGATGGATGTGGGTGCTGTCTTTTTTTGTTCTTGCATTCCTTTATAAGAATACTGTACAAGAAACTTATAATTTCCTGATAAAGGGCGTCCTTGTCGATCTTTCACATAAATGAGTTTTAAAGGTGCAGCAGGCGGGTAACATTTTGTTACCATTCTTTTAAGTTCACTGTTAATCACGCTTGCAATCCAACGGGTTGCTTGTTCAGGAGAAGAAAGTCTTTTCTCAGAAACAGTATGTTCTTCCGTTGTACATTGAGCATGTGCTAAAATCTGAGGCTGACTATAAGACATCCCTGCATCACTGGGAATGACTTTAAAATAAAAATGAGTCTTTGGCGTAGTCTTACTGATGCCTTTTTTAAGAGAAGTAATTTTAAATTGTCGAGACGGTCCAATAAATTGGCTATCCCAAATGCGTTCGCGTAAATCTGGAAAATAACGAGACAGGGGAATAGGTTTGGCAATATCAATTGTCAGGGTGAAATTATTAGATATTTGTCGTGGAGTTATTGGTTGAGTACACATCTTCTTATCCTTAACAGGGAGATTTTGACAAAAGATATGGTGTAATTCTTCGGTATTCTGAGCCTCTGATGCTGAACGGCTTGTAGCGTATAATCTTACTGTCTTCTCTTCGGCTAATGCAATTAAACTGAATGCCGCGAGTTTTTTATTGTTCTTAGAAATAATGCGTTTTGTTTGTGTCTGTAACAATGTATCATAGGTTTCATATTCACCAATATGATAATGTTCTCTGGTAGGGGGATTTCCCCATCCTTGTAAGACAATATGAATTTTTTTCGTTTTTGACCACCGTTGCAGTAATAGATGTGTCTTTTTAATGCTAGATATTTCGGATTGTGTAAAATACCACGGTTCTTTTGAGACTTGATAATCAGGTTCCATATCACTGATAATCAAAATTTTAGTCACCTTTTTAAAATGTTTACTTTTTTCAGCACGCTGCAAGCTTTCATAAATATGTGTATATTGTTCATTAAATTTGAATGTCTTTTTGATTAAATGCTTAGAATGAATTTCCCGATAAGGTTTTTTTGAATTACCAATCGGTATAAAATAAAAGGTATCATCACCTGCGTTCTCCATAACCTCTTCAAGTTGGAAATGATAATAAGCACTGAGTTCCTTTACAGAACCTGAATTGTCCATAAATATCATGATATCTTCTGCAGTCACCGAACAACTGATGATCCATAATATGAGTAAAGTTTGACTGAAACGCATTTTAGCTGTCATCTCCAAAAAAATTAAAATAATAGGGATTATTCAAAGGGGAAAATAATTTTTTTCTTGTGGTAGCGGTGCACAACTCAGAAGCTTTAAGATCATCCAATAATAAACGACTACTCCGAACTGGGGTACGCTCAAGATGTAACATTCTAACCCGACTACACACGCGACTTACAAAATCAATATCATGACTCACCGTGATAATACTGGTGTTATTGTGTGTACAAAATTCATTGAGTCCAGAAATGACTTGATCAAGACTTGTGCTATCTAATCCGCGTGAAATCTCATCTAATAGTAATATTTTGGGTTTTCCCCGATCTTCTGCGGTATAAATATCCAGTAATAAAAAAGCACGTAACAAGCTAAATCGACGCATCATGCCTAAACTTAAATCTTGGATGCGTTTTTTCTTAAACAGATCAACACGTTTATCAGCACCTAATAAATATAATTGATCCATCCATTTTAAACTCAACGCCTCAAATTCATGCTTATCTACTTTTTTGCAACGACGAATCAGGGTAAGATTTTTACCAATCCCTTCTTCTGAAATAAGTGTTGAGGTAGTATCTTGCAACACCAATTGTAATAAACCGTAACGTTTTTTGCGGGAAATATCTTGTACCTTGATCAGCTTATCTGTTTGGTATATTTTAGCATCCACTGCCTCATTTTGTTTTAATCCTGCGATGATTTTTAGCAAGGTACTTTTACCACAGCCCGATTCTCCAATCAAAGCCAGCCCTTCTCCTTGCGTCAGCTCTAGCTTTAAAGGGTGAATCGTAAAATCTTGATGCCCTGCTAAGGAAAAGGGGGCATGTACTGACAAGTCTAAAATCACCGCATTTGGATTGGGTGACCATGCGATACATGTTTTCTGGCTAAAAGGTCTCGTGTTTTGAACGACATGCTGTTTTGGAGATAATAAGGTTAAGCGTTGATTAATAATCTGATATTGCTTAAATGAAATATTGGCGATCCAGTCAATATTATGAGTCACTAAAACAGTTGTATACTCAGATTTCTCTAAAATATTATCACAAATATCTATTTTAATCTCTCTATGAGAAATTAAATCAATATCTGTCAAGGGTTCATCAAGTAATACAATATCACGTTGCAAATGAATTAAGGCAGACAGTATTGATAAGCGTTGACATTCTCCCCCACTACATTGTTTAGAATAGCGATTTTTTTTAGGATTAAAAAAATCATTGGGAGCTAGATTAAAACGATGACAGGTATTTTCTGCTTCTTCTGGCATTTGTGCCCGAATAGCCCGATACGGATGAAGACTGTTAAGGGCATCCTGAAAAATGATTGAAAACCGTTTAAAAAACGTCGCATGGCACCGATATTGTGCATAATTCAGCACAATAGCATCCTGTTCATCTTCAAACGACAGTGTAAAACGTGCTTCTTTATTAATCGCAGAAGTGGGTAAATATCGCATAATCAATTTTAAACACAGTGTTTTACCACTCCCAGAACGTCCTGTGATGAGATGATTCACACCGCTTTGAATGGAGAATTCAGGTATTTCTAATAAAGCATGACCGTTTAGAACAATCTTAGCTTGTTCAATTGTCAGTGAAAATTTTCGAGACATGATATCCTCAATTTAAGTATTATGGAATAATTTCTTGATATCAAACCCCAAGAAAACAATCATAAACAATCCGAATAACACCAACACATTCATAAAAATATAATAATCAGAAAGCGCTTTAAAAAAGATCACATCTTGTTCATCTGTGGAAAGTAGCATTTGTTCTAAAATACTGTCTTTATCCCACACATCATCATTCACAGTCAGCGTGATTTCCAGCGGATCCTCTGCAATCAGTCGTTGTAACGCCTCTTGATTTGAAGCAGAAAGCATTTCCCATGGATGATTCATTAAGCGCATGACTAAGGGATAAGCATCATGTTTATCCGTCACTTGTTCAGAAAATGCCGTCAATAACTGTTGAAACGCATCCGCTCCATACGCATTTTTAACAGGCAAATAATTTTCATTATAATAGATATTGGCTTGAACAAACACCGTGGGTAAATATTTTTCTTGATAAGTATTGATCACACTAAACAGTGAAAAATCAAAAAGCATCATAAAAATCGAGGCGTATAATATTTGACGGATAAAATGTCTGTTAAAACGATATTTGAGTAAACGTAAACGAATGCGAGTATCAGAGAGACCGCTCATACTTTCACCGTCAAAAACACCGTCGTGACGTGCAGTATGAAATTGCCGCATATTTTCTTGTATAAAAAAGGGTAATAAAAACATACCAAACCCTAAATACAAGGCTAATAAATACTGCAAATAGGCAAAATAACTGGCTGGATTATGTCCTAAAATACTGAGGGCAGCCGATAAAAACAAAATACTCCATAAGATATAAGGAATAGTATCTATTAAAGCGGTGAATAATTTGGAAAATATCCACCCCCCCTTGCCTCTTTTTCTCAATTCATCTATTAGCATCGCTCCCCCATATGCCAAACTACTTAACATGAAGGCAGCCATCAGGGCAATCCCTAAGGTCATCAACAGTGCCCAAAAATAAGTAGACATTGTTGCCCATAATGTCTTCATATCTGCGGGAAGATCAGGAGATTGTAACACTTCCAAACAATAGAGGATATTATATGACACACTGCGATCCATATTCATTTCAATCAAACTTAATGATGAATCAGCAGTATCGTTGTCTATATTAAAAGCAATGGTATCGCCTACCGCATTAAAGACTTGCAGCAAATGCCATTGTAAGCCTGCACAAAAGCTGATGATAAGGACAAAGATCACTACGCGTATCACGGTGATCATTGATATTGTTTTTTTTATAACGCGCATTTAAGCTACCTCAATGAATCGACGATGTTTCCAGATCCAAAGGGGCATCTGACAAAATAAGCGAATACATAACACCACGACTAATAAACTGAACAAACAGACTATCGCCTCTAAAGTCCATCCTTTTTGAATCACCAAAGTAAATAAATAACCGATAATCCCAATTTGACTGTCACTCGCACTTGCATAAGATTCTAAAAAATTATCGGTAAATAAGGTAAATGAGAATAAATAGTAAAAAATAGTACTCAATTGCGATAAAATAACCCAAGTTAGTTTTTCTTTAACATAATCCATCACAGTGGTATTTTTATATTCCGCAGAAATAAGATACAATTTTTCTGTTTCATTGATCATTTCAAATATGGCGGTACTCAAAATATAATACAACATGCCATTTGCCAACATGAGAATCATGACTTTGGCGAAAAACAAATGTTGCGGGTAATCCACAAGAAAATGATCTTCAACCACATATAAATAATACAAGATAGGAAATGAGTTTAATAACATCACCCCAATAATAGATAAGGTGATAAACAAACTATAAATATGTGGTTTTCTCCAAAATCGACTGACTATCCAAGTAATGATATAGCTTATTATCACAAATAATATCAAAAAAATAATCAAAGCCACCGATGTTTGTAACACACTTTTCCAAATAGTTTGAAAAATATCTGCCAGCATATTTTCAGTTATTGACACATTAAGTGCAAACATTAATAGCACCCCAATGCCACACATCACCGGAAAAATCAGTGTGACTAATATCTTATGCTTTATAGCAATAAGATCACGTAATAAGTTCATGATAATAGTCATGTATTATCGATGTGTCCATTTAGGCATAAATGTATAAGGAATCGGGATGGTGTTAGAGGGACACTCATCTTGTGGGATCTCAATTTTTTTAGAAATATAATCTCTTCTCGTAAAACTTCCTATAATCGCAATGGGATAACTGCTCAACATTTTTTTCCTAAATTTCTCAAGTCCCGGCATGCCCAGACTCAACCATTCTTTGATATTTTTAGCTTCTATCACATTGTTTTGTAAAAGGTTAGTCTCATGATTTTCAAGCAAAAAATACAGGGGTTTATAAGGATTTTTACCAAAAAAGAAGGTATCCATTAACATATCAAAATGACCCTTTTTCAACTCTTTGAGATATTTCGCAGGTGTGCCTGGATTAATGACTGTAAAATTTAATGACCCTTGCCACATGCTATTAAGTTCATTGATAAATACTTTTAATTGTGTTGATGTAAAAATAAAATTCATACTGGGATTGATCAAAATTTTCACTTCTTCATTCTGATCTTTTATATATTGATATTGTAAAAAAAATTTAATTTTTTTAGGAAGAACTGTATAATGCCAAAGTGTTGTATTATGACGAGAAATGGGTTCAAAACCTTCCCCATAAAAATTACCTTCAGGATTTGTTGTCCCTATGACATCTAGTTTATTTCGTATGACTTTATTTGCCCAAATCGATTGTGTCAACACTTTTCTGAATTCCTGACTTTGATATAAGTTTTGGAGCGTCTGATTTTGCGTTCCAAAATTAAAACCTACATAAGCAATATTGTTTAATTCACTATTGGTCACTTGCTGGTATGTCTTAGGATTTACTCTCATACTTATAGGTAAATTCAAAGCCACATCAACTTTTTGGTTTTGTAGTGATTGGACTAATTGTTGACGTACTGAAAAAGATTTTAAATAAATATCACTCATCGTGACTTTAGTAGCAATCCGTGGATTTCTTGGTTTTAAATGGACGATATCTGATTTAAAGGCTTGTACTTTATAAGGTCCTGCGGTGATTTTATTGTATTGATATTGTGTTCCCCTTCCAAAAACGCGATCAGCCTTACCCTGTCTTATAATAGGAAAAGACAAAGCTTGTCGAAGAACCTCTGCCGAAGGACGCGCGGGATTATTAATGGATAAAGTTTTCGAACGTGTATTGAATCTTAAGTCATAAATTTGATAATCATTGGTATCTTTACGCATGTGTTTTAAGGTAAGTGCTATATCATCTGCAGATAAGTTAGAACACTTTACACGATTAATTGTATTATTATTTATAGGCAAATAGGTTGATCCCACATCTTTGTTGACACTCAAACACATTCTTAAAAAATTCCCTGTAAATTCCTGACGCATTGTGGCTGATGTGCCAGGTTTCTTGTTACCAATACACGCTTTGACTAAAAAATGTTCGGTGGTTAAACGTGTTAAAAGTGTGGCTGGATAGCTTGTGCTATGAATCGGATGCCAATTTGTAGTAAATTCATGGGTTGCTATTGTCAACTTATCCGCCAAACTTGCCGTGTTTAGCATACATAATAAGGTTAAAAATACGATTTGTCTCATGATATTATACACCGCCCTCTGCTCTTAAAACACGTAATGTTTTAGATAATATACGTAATGTTGGATATTTTTCCATAAAAAATTCCCCTTGAAGGCTAGCTAAAATTTCAGTCACTGCTAAATTGATGATGCTATCATCTTTACTGCGAATAGCTTCTAATACAAAATTAATGTAAAATAATTTCAGAAAATTATTACGAACTGTCCGTTTCAAAAAACGTTTATTTTGTATATTAACCAGAAACTCATAACGTTTCGCTAATCCTTGTTTTGATGATAACAGATTAAAAAATGATGTTACTATTGGCATAGTGCTTGGTGTCCATGTAATGGGTTTTCCACATAAACCGTGAATATTCCGAACATAAAACACAATCAGGTGATGCATTTCAAAGTGTTTGCTTTGTCCGTGACATTGTGACAGTGTTAATACTTGATAATCAGGACATTCCTCAGAGATAACACGTGCTTTTTCTTTTCCTAATTTTATTTGAAGGGGGCGTGGATCTATCAATATCATACCAAATTCTTCTAAAACTTGTTGAGGTAACTCTTTTTTTGTGATATTTTTATGAGTACGTGCTGCCACCGTGACCTCCAAAAAATTACGGAATGTACGATTATCACGTGATTTATAACGAGGATCATCCAAATATCGTTCTAAAAATTTTTGTTGAATCACCATCAACTCTTGTAAAATGCTCTGTTGTGCAATATAGTCCGTCATGCTCTCAGAGATTTTTGTTGGACAGCTCGTAGTCGCCTGCACAGTAGATATGACTAAGAATGTCATACCAATCACTTTATTTAATATATTCATCGATATTTCCAATAAGGCAGTGATGTATAAGGATTAGGAATTGTTTCTGAGGGACAAGAAGACCATGGTATCATAATTTTTTTAGAAATATAATCTCTTCTTGTAAAACTTCCTATAATTGCAAGAGGATACGTGTTAAGTACTTCCCGCCGAAATTTTTCAAGCCCAAGCACGCCCATCTTCAACCATTTTTTGATTTTCTCAGATTCTATCACATTATTTTGTAACAGGTTAGTCTCATGATTTTCAAGTAAAAAATACAAGGGTTTATAAGGATTATCACCAAAAAAGAAGGTATCCATTAACATATCAAAATGACCCTTTTTCAACTCTTTGAAATATCTCGCAGGTGTGCCGGGATTAATGACTGTAAAGTGCAATGAACCTTGCCACATGCTATTAAGTTCTTTGATAAATGATTTTAATGGTGTTGATGTAAACATAAAATTCATACTGGGATTGATTAAAATCCTGACATCACTTTGAAGATCACGATACATTAAAAAAGATTTCATTTTCTTGGAAAGGCTTGTATAATGCCACAGTGTTGTATCATGACGAGAAAGAGGCTCAAAACCTTCACCATAAAAATTACCCTCAGGATTTCTGGTGCCTATGAAATCGAGTTTATGTCGTATTACCCTATTTGCCCAAATAGATTGTGTAAACACTTTTCTAAACGTCCTATTTCGGTACAATTTTTTGAGTGACTTATTTTTTGTTCTAAAATTAAAA
>DAOVTJ010000136.1 GCA_030633165.1 Thiomargarita sp.
AAAACTAGTGCAACACATGATAATGGATGTTATCCATACCATTGATGACTTTCAAAAATTAATAAATTATTACCAGCTAGAAACAGAAATTGATCCTTTGAAATTACTCAGTGTAATGGCAACTATTCCAGATGACTTAGATTATCTCCTATATCGGCAAGGTGTCGAACCATTTCAATGCTCAGAACCTATTTTTAACCCCACACGTCAAAGAATAGTAAAAACCGTACGTACAGATGATCCCAGCAAAGACAAAATGATAGCCAAAAGTTTGCGTCAAGGCTATGAATGGGAAAATACAATATTGCGTCCTGAAAAGGTTGAGGTTTATATTTATCGAAAGGAAGAAAAGCATGACTAATCAAATAAAAAAAATATTTGCTATAGACTTAGGCACGACTTATTCAGCAATTGCTTATGTTGATGAACATGGAAAACCAGTTATTATCCCGAATGCTGAAAACCAGAGTATTACACCATCAGTTGTATTTTTTGATGGCGATAATGTCATTGTTGGTGATATAGCTAAGGAAAATACTAAACTTTATCCAAATGAAGTCGTCACATTGATAAAACGTTCTATGGCAGATCCCAACTTTCTATTTGAATATCATGGGACAGAATATAAACCAGAAGAAATTTCTGCATATATCATACGTAAACTGATCAAAGATGCATCACAAGAACTAGGAGAAGAGATCAGTGATGTTGTGATTACATGTCCCGCGTATTTTGGAATAAATGAACGTGAAGCTACTCGGCTTGCCGGGGAAATTGCTGGCTTAAAAGTTCGCCAAATCCTCAATGAACCAACAGGTGCTGCGATAGCATACGGCAAAATTGAAAGCACTGAGGAGAAAGTGATTTTAGTTTATGACTTAGGGGGGGGAACTTTTGATATTACAATGATTCATTCCAAACCAGATGCTATTGATGTCATTTGTACCGGTGGTGATAAAGAGCTAGGTGGCAAGGATTGGGATGATAGGATCATTCAATATTTGGTTGACCAGTTTCAAGTGAAAACAGGTTGTAATGATAATATTTTAGAAGATATTGATATATGGCAAGACTTGCAATTAACTGTCGAAAAAAATAAGAAAACCCTTTCTCAAAGGGCAAAAGCACCGATCATAGTAACTTATCATGGTGAACGTGCTAAGATTGAATTAACACGTGATAAATTTGAGGAACTTACTCAAGATTTACTAGAAAGAACCATTAGCCTAACAAAAGACATGCTGCTTGAAGCACGCAAAAAAGGCTATAGCAAATTTGATGAATTTATTTTAGTGGGTGGTTCGACACGCATGCCTCAAATCATCAAGCGTATTGAACAAGAATTTCCAGCAATGAAGCCAAAACTCTTTTCTCCTGATGAAGCAGTTGTAAAAGGTGCAGCTCTGTATGCGTTGAAACTTTCTCTGAATGATGAACTTTCAAAGCGTGTTACAAAACATTCTGGAAAAAGTCCTGCGGAAGTAAAATTGAATGACATTCCTGAAGAAATTGTTCAAGAAGTAGCTGATGATGCAGGGTTTACATTGGCTACTGTTAAACATTCACAAATAGCGATCCGAAATGTAACTAGCAAGAGTTTTGGCGTGTTGGCAGTCAATGAAGATAATAAAGAACGGGTAGTTAATCTTGTCTTAAAAAATACCCCTGTACCTACGAAAATCACAGAAAATTTTGGAACCCATGTCTCAAATCAAGAAACAGTTGAGATTATCATCATGGAAACTGATGTGACTGATAAAGAACTTCAACCTGAACATGCGATAGAAATTGGTACTGCAATTCTTACTTTACCTCCGAATTTGAAAACTGGCTCTCCCATTGAAATAACTTTTACATTGAATGAAGAAGGGCGCTTACAAATAACAGCATTTGAAGTCATTCAAGCCAAAAAGGTATCAGTGATCATTGAAACTTCTTCGGTGATTCAAGGTGAACAACTTGAACAAGCAAAAGAGCGGAGCAGGAAGCTTATGATTTGTTGATGATCTGAACATATCTCCTTCTTCTGGAGATATGCATCAACAAGAAAAATAATATGAAAACCTTAAAAACTCAACTCTTTGTTGTTTCAGGACTTTTATTGTGTGTGTTAATAACATTACTAAGTATGATTATTAGTATTGCTATTGAGGAAAAAAATCTTTCCAAAGCCTATAAATTCAAAAATCAAATTGCTAATGATATGAATGCAACCGCTGAATGGCAGGCTATTGAGCGTGGTTTAGGAGCAACAATCATCGGTGATGGGAAAGGTGAATTTTCACAGTTCTTTCAAGAATTTGTTGAAATGGGTAAGAAAGGAGATGCAGCATTATTAATGGCAAAATATTCAAGCGAACAATATTTAAGCCAAAATCCAGATTTTCAGACAAAATTGAATCAATGGCATGCAAAATATGAAACTTTCAAACTATCACGAACAAAAATAGCTACTGGTGACATTTCTAAAGATGAATGGCTTGATATTGCAACTGCCAATATAAATATAGAATTTAGTTTACGTAATTTTGCCTTTTTGCCACAAAATAAAAAAGAGCAAATACCCTATTTAAATACAGTTCTTCGTCCAAATATCGCCTTGTTATGCGAATTTGCTGGTTTAGAACGTGCATTGATAGCTAATAGCATTGCACGTAATGAACCTTTTTCTCCTGATACAATCATTAGACTTAAACGCTATCGCTCCATAGTCAAACAATCTCTTGATCAAATTTTGCTATTAAAAGGGCAGCCATCAACCTCAAAAAAGATGGAACAGGTGATTAAAACATTTGAACAAGAATTTTTGCATACCTTTCAAAAATTAAGGTTAAAAGTTTTTGCCGCCAACAAAACAATGGAATATCCGATTGATACAGCTACTTGGTTTAAGGCGGCAACAAAAGCGATTAATACTGGTTGGGAAATTTCAAGGCTTGCGGGTGAAGAAGCGAATATTATTGTATTAGAAATGGAAACCGCAGCCAAAAGATATCAAATGATCAGTTGGTGTCTTGTGTGTCTTGTTTTGTTGTTTTTCTATATTATCATTCAATGGTCAAATAAACGCATCCTAATGCCAATTCAACAATTGATTAATATCACGCAAAAGGTAGCAGCTGGGGATTTTACCCATAGAGTATTGACCAAATATGATGATGAAATAGGGCAATTAGGCAGATCATTTAATAAAATGAATGAAGATTTGCAAATCTCAACCCATCAATTAATTGAAGCAAAAGAACAAGCAGAAATAGCCAATCGAACAAAAAGCGAATTTGTAGCAAATATTAGCCATGAAATTCGCACCCCTATGAATGCTGTTATCGGATTTTCTGAATTATTATCGGTGACAGACAGTAAACAACAAAGTTATTTATCTGCCATTCAAAGTGCGGGTAAAAGTCTATTAAGATTAATTAATGACATACTTGATTTATCAAAAATTGAAGCTGGACAACTTGATCTTCACTTAGAACCAATTAATTTGAAACTTCTTTTGTCTGAAGTCGAGCAAATGTTTTCACTTCAAATTATAGAAAAAAAACTAAAATTTATTATCGCTTGTGATAAGAAATTATTCGTAATATTGGATGAGGCAAGGCTTAGACAAGTATTAGTCAATTTGGTTGGGAATGCAATTAAATTTACAGATCAAGGATATATTAAACTATCTGTACAGAAAACTGAGAAAGGAAAGAACACCGTAGATTTATTATTAGCAATAAAAGATACAGGGATTGGTATTCCAGAAAATCAGAAAGAAAAGATTTTTAATACTTTTCAACAACAGGATGGTCAAAGTACTCGAAAATATGGTGGAACTGGATTAGGGCTATCTATCAGTAGACGACTGATTAAAATGATGAATGGTGAAATTCACGTTCGCAGTGAAAATGGTGAATGGAGCGTGTTTGAAATCACCTTACAAGATGTCATGGTATCAGCGCAAACATTAGATGAGATAGATGAGACAGAATTATGCTCTGTAACAAAAAAAGAGCCTTTGGCATGTCCAGAATTATTGAAAAAATTAAAAAAGTTAATTCCTAAGTGTAAAAAACTTTTAGGTGTATTAGAGATGAGTGATATTGAAAAATTTGCTTGTGAAGTCAAAGAGTTGGGTAACGAATATCAAGTCCCATATATTAGTGATTATGGCAAACATTTGGAGGAATTTACTGCATGCTTTGATATAAAAGAGATTAAAAAAATGTTGAATAATTTTTTGGAAGTGATAGTATATAAAGATTAATCTAAGATGATTGATAAAAGGAGAAAATATCATGTTAAAAAAATTACTTTATTTCTCATGTCTGACAAGCTTTAGCTTCATATCCCTCATAAGTAGTGCGACTACTTACTATGTCTCCAGTTCAAGCGGTAATGATGCTAATGATGGCTTCAGTGAAGCCACACCGTGGAAAACGATTGAACAAGCTAATTCTGTGAAATTTGCTGAAAATTCAACCCTACTATTCAAACGTGGTGATCTGTTTAGAGGGGGGATTAATACCAAAGGGTTCATTATTGGGACGACTATTGGTGCTTATGGTACAGGTGATAATCCCATTATCGCTGGTAGCCTTGAAATCACTGGTTGGACTAAAACCACAAATTCTACTTTAAGCTCAAATGTTTATGAGGCGGATGTCTCAGGCTTGCCGTTATCTGATAACGGGATTGAACATTTATTTGTTAATGGCAAATTAATGACAATTGCCCGTTATCCCAATGTAGATACACCAGCTGATAAAAATTGGTTGAAAGTGGGCGCAAGTGCAGGTACAGATGCATTTACAGATCCAGCTTTGGTTGCTTATACTAAACCTGCAGGTTATTGGAAAGGTGCGATGTTACGCATTAGAACATATAGCTGGTACTATAAAGTGTTTGAAGTGACAGATTATGCCGCTACAAATGGTAAAATCACTGCCGAAGGTTTAGGGGGGCAAAAACCTGAATGGGGCTATTTTTTAGATGATAAATTAGAAGAATTAGATCATCCCGGTGAATGGTACTATGATGCAGTTGCCTTAAAGGTTTATTTTTATCCAAAAGATGCTACCAATCCCAACAATTTGTTGGTGGAAGGTTCAACTTACAATCATGGGGTTAATATTTATTGGCATGAGGATAATACTACTGTAGAAAACCTCACATTTCGTCATTTTATCTCAAAAGGCGTTAATCTGATCACTTCTGACAACGTAACTGTCCAAAATTGCCATTTTGAATATAATACCAATGGGGTATATGGTTATCAAGGGGCTAATTTTTTAGTCACTGGCAATACATTTGAGAATCAATTAAACACAGCAATACACTTCAGTGCACCAAGTGATTTTGATGTCAAAAGTAGTACCTATGAAAAGAATCAGATTACCAATACTGGTATGTTCCCTTTGTATTGTAGCCGATATAAAGGTGTTTGTTATGGCATGGGTATTAATGTATTTGGCACAGGTATGACAGTTCGCCAAAACATTATCGAAAACACAGGTTGGAATGGGATTAACCTCAAGGCAGGTGGGCATCATATTATCGAAAATAATGTGGTTCGTAATGCATTATCACTTCTCAATGATGGCGGTGCAATAACAATTGGTTCAAATGGCAATATTATCCGAGGAAATTTCTTATTTAATACGATTGGTAATGTTGATGAATCAAACGGTTGCGGTAGCACTACTAAGACACCTTGTATGCATCATCCCAGTTATGGTATGGGGATCGGTGCTGATAGTAAATTTACTGAAAATGTGATTGAAAATAATACAATTGCTAATAATGCACATCAAGGTATTCGCCTAAATAAGTTTACCAATACCACAGTCCGTAATAATGTGATTTACAATAATGCAAAAAATCAGATTGTTATTGAAGGTAATGCAAGTGAGTCTGCAAATAATATTATTGAGGGAAATATTATTTACACGCTTTCACCTACACAAATGGGAATATCGTTGGCAGGTACTGTTGATCATGGGATATTTGATAATAATGTTTATTGTAATACATACAGTGAAGTGGTGTTGAAAAGAGATGGAAAAAGATATTCTCTTGCTCACTGGAAAGACAAGTTTCCCACTTACGAACAAAATTCAAAATGGTGTAGTTTACGTTCTGAGGAATATACAATCACCAATGTTGCTACTAATTTGATTAGTAATTCCAACTTTGATGCGGATGTGTTAAATTGGGGCGGTAATATCTTTTTTGATACAAATAAAGCTGAAATGGATACGGGTAGTTTAAAAGCTGTTCGTGAAAATACGAGTTTAGATGTTAAACCAAATACCTTTAATTTAGTGGAACATCAACTTTACCGCTTCAAGTTCAGTGTCATTGGTAATGGTTTTGGTACAATCCGCCTGAGAACGAATGATACCACACCAGATCAACCTTGGGCGATTTTAAACGAAAGCTATTTTGCTTATGATCAAAATCGTAAAGATTATGCAATGTTTTTTCTCTCACCCAGAACAACGGATTATAGTAAAGCACTTTTCAATACCAAGGATTATCATGCTGATACCTATTGGCTAGATAATGTCACTTTTGAGTTAGTGGATGCAACTTTGAATGATGCGACTCAAAAATCTGTCCTTTTCAGTAATCTAACCGCAAATGCAAAGACGATTAATTTAGATGGTAAAAGCTATTTAGATTTAGACAATAATACTGTGACAGGTAGTATTACTTTAGCAGCATTTTCATCTAAAATCTTACTATTATCAGGCGAAACCCCGACTCAAATCACACTTAATATCAATAAAGCTGGTACAGGTAATGGTACACTTAGTGCAAATGGGATTGATTGTGGTACTGATTGCACAGAAAACTAT
>DAOVTJ010000165.1 GCA_030633165.1 Thiomargarita sp.
ACATAAGGCTTCACCATAATGTGAACGTGGCGTTTCCCACGTTTTTTCATCAAGTTGTTGGAGTTGACCAAAACCACAATAAGAAAATTCAGAAAGTAAGTCTTTTTGAGTATATCCCCCTTGTTTCAGCAACTGAATCAATGGTGTTACTGAATCACTCAATAAATGTTCTGGATCGTGTTTATCTGTTTCATGTGTTAATAACACTGTCATTTGTAAATAAGCATTATAAAAATTACAGTGAATAACGCGACTTAATCCACCAATGATATTATGTCCAGCAATATTATTATTCATTTTATTATAATATAACTATATTCTGATATAAAGGTTTCAAAAAAAAAGCTACAAAAAATCAAGAAAATTCGACGCTATTGAGAAAAACTATTTAGAGACAACAAAGCAATCATATTCATCACCCGCTGCAATAGCAGCTGTTTGTTCAATAGTGTAACTATCACTTGGGTTATTAAATTGATTAACATAAAATTCTTGCGTCAAAGGGGGGGTATCACGAATATCAATTTTCCAAAATAAATGTATCAAACCCAATATGGCACCCATTGCCAAAAAAGAGAGATTTTTATCATTCGCTTGAGGATACATGCGTCGATACCCAACTCCTTCATAAGAGTTATACACGCGTATGATAGTCTCATTTGTAGGATCAAGTTTTTCTAGGCGATATACTCCCCACCCCAAGCTGTTGATAACAGCTATCATGCCATGAAACCAATCTTCTTTATTATCACACATTGGTATAACCAATTCAGACCATTCTGAGCTAATCATGATTCTACCGAAAGTATTAAAGGCACAAATATGCCCAGCCTGAATAAACATTTCCTTATTTTCTTCTTCAGGCACCCCAGCCTTTTGTAGGGTAAAATAGGATTCGTAGCTAATTCTATTGTAGTAATCAGCAAACTGATTGGTTAATACTGCATCAAAAATTTTAATCAGTCCGCTTTCACCTTTACCATATTTACCATATAAAGGTAATGTTTGGACTGTCGCGATGATTTTTTCTTCATCAATACGCGTGTTAAATGCTTGACACCCTTCAAAACTAAAACGCTCTGGAATATTTGTTTGTAATTCAAAATTTTGACAGAGGTAATTTTTCACATTCAAGGGTTCATCAAGCACAGTAAATTGATCACTCTTATTACCCTGCCTTTTACAAGCGATTTCTGTCACAGTTTTATCTAGCATTCCTTGAAGATAACCGCTTGTAAAAAAACAACTTTTCTTTCCTTGACCAAGGACACAAGTGATTTCACTATAATGTGAAGAGGCTGTTTTCCAAGTATTCTCATCAATTTTTTGGAGAAAACCAAATCCACAATAGGAAAATTCATAAAGTAAATCTTCATGAGTATAACCAGATTGTTTTAATAAGCGAATCAATGGTGTTACTGAATCTGTCAATAAGCTCTCTGGATTATGCTCTCCGATACCTTGTGTCAATAGCACTGTCATTTGTAAGTAAGCATTATAATAATTACAGTGAATGACGCGATTCAATCCACCGATGAGATTGTGTCCACCAGTGGTAATGACAGCAGGAGGTATGCCTACTGATGCACTCATACTAATTCCTCCTGTCTTTTTGTTTGGATTCTAAATAATCCTTTGACTTTATTTAAAAAACCTTTCTTTTCATCCGATGCAGGCGTGAAGTGATGCTCCTTGATTACTTCAGTATCGTTCACTTGTTTTTTCACAAGGTAGCGGATTTCGTTTGCCATATCAATATTGAAGTACTGCATCAAAATATTTTGCAAGGCAAGTAGTTGTGCATCGTTCAAAAGAACATATTCATTCTTAAAATTAACATAAGCATGAGTTTTTAAGGTAAATAAAATACCCAGTTGGCTTGCTATCAGGGCATTCTCAATGATTGTTAAGTCAGTTTCGACTCGCTTGTTATTTACAGAATAGAATAATGCATCTATAGAGATGATGTATGTATCATTCATAATATTTCTCCTTACATATTAATCAGTTCAAAACTGATAGTATAAAACTTGCAAATCATAAATCCAAGAATTACCACACTATTTTTAATAGAATTCAAACTTTTCTTTGGTAAAAGACGAAATAGCGAAATAGAAGTATATTACTATATAAGGAATACATTAAGTAGTTGACTTTCTATGTTTTCATGTTATAATAATATAAGTAAATCAATGATTTTCCACCAACTGAAAGAATACTCCAGCTAATGGGGGTAAAGTGATAGATATAGAATAGGTTCTATCCATCCAAGCTTTATCTTCAGCTATTAGCACAGTAGCACCATTACCTACATTACTACCACCATAACATTTAGCATCAGAATTGAAGATTTCTTTGTAAAGTCCATATTTTGGAACACCAATCCGATAATTATAACGGGGCACAGGAGTAAAATTAAGTGCAATAATAAACATATCCTTATCACTATTGCGTAGATAAACCAGCACAGACTGTTCAGCATCATGACAATCAATCCACTCAAAGCCTTGCCAATCAAATTCATATTGGTACAAAGCAGCAGAATGATGATATAACTGATTTAAATCTTTAACAAGTTGTTGTAATCCCAGATGAAAATCAGATTTTAGTGCCTCCCAATCTAAGGTATTTGCACTATTCCATTCTATACTTTGCCCAAATTCTGTCCCCATAAATAGCAATTTTTTGCCTGGATGGGTAAACATATAAGCATACAGTAAGCGTAAATTAGCAAACTGTTGCCATTCATCCCCTGGCATTTTTGTGAGCATAGAACCTTTACCATGTACAACTTCATCATGTGAGATTGGCAGTAGAAAATTTTCTGTAAAAGCATACAACATGCTAAAAGAAAGCTGCTCTTGATAATGTTTGCGGTGAATAGGTTCTTTGGACATATAACTCAAGGTATCATTCATCCAACCCATATTCCATTTCAGGTTAAAGCCTAAGCCATTTACATCAGGAGGATGAGTTACTTTTGGCCATGAGGTTGACTCTTCGGCCATGATTAATACACCTGGATGTTCAGTAAGTGCTACAGTATTGAGCTCTCGCAGAAATTCAACCGCTTCTAAGTTTTCACGTCCCCCTAATACATTAGGAATCCAATCTTCACGAGAATAATCTAAATAAAGCATCGAAGCGACTGCATCTACCCGTAAGCCATCAATATGCATTTCTTCTAACCAATATAATGCACTAGAAAGTAATAAATTTTTAACCTCATAGCGGCTGTAATTATAAATTAGCGTTGACCAATCTAAATGCTCCCCTTTCCGAGGATCTTCATGTTCATATAGAGGAGTCCCATCAAAACGGGCTAATCCATGAGCATCTTTAGGAAAATGTGCAGGAACCCAATCTAAAAACACGCCAATATTGTGTTGATGACAATAATCGACAAAATAGCGAAAATCATTTGGAGAGCCATATCGGCTACTTGGAGCATAATAGCCAGTGGTTTGATACCCCCACGAACCATCAAACGGATGCTCTGTAATAGGAAGTAATTCAATATGGCTAAAACCCATTTTTGTAACATAATCAACCAAACGTTTCGCTAAATCACAGTAATTGAGAAATTCTCCTTCTGGTCCTCTCTGCCAAGAACCTAAATGGACTTCGTAAATAGACATCGGTGCATGTAACCAATTCCATATCTTGCGTTTTTCCATCCATTTCTTATCAATCCAAATATAAGGTTTATTATTTGTCACAATAGAAGCAGTACTGGGACGTATCTCAAATTGCTGCCCATACGGATCAGCCTTCTTAACAATATTACCTGTTTGTTGGTTACGAATTTCAAATTTATATAAAGTACCTGGCGCAATATCAGGAATGAATAATTCCCAAATACCGTTACTCCCATGAATTCGCATGGGATGGGAACGTCCATCCCAACAATTAAAATCACCGATCACACTAACACGTTCTGCATTAGGTGCCCACACTGCAAAACATACACCACCGATGCCATCTGCTTCATGGACATGAGCCCCTAAAAATCGGTAAGCATGCCAATGTTTACCTTCACTAAATAAGTGCATGTCAAAGTCAGATAATTGGGGTAAAAAACAATAAGGATCATGAGAAATATGTTCATAATGATCTTTATCACGCCAAATGAGGCGATAATGTTCTGGGATTTCTTCCTTACCTTGCCACTCAAATAAATCAGTTCCTTCAATCCGTTGCATAGAAAGGTTACCTTCAGCAATGGTAACCTGTTCAGCATAAGGAATATAGACACGTACCAAGGTTTTCCCTTTTAAAGTATGTTTACCTAACACAGAAAAAGGATCATGGTGACGAGCAGTAATTATTTTTTGTAGTTCAATATTAAGTTTTGGGCTTGTCATACGTTTTCTTTACTAAAAATATTTGGTAAGTACTCCCCCCCCTGTCAAAAATGGCTTGAAGAGTAATTATAGTTGAGGAACAATTTTTTTTAAGTTGATAAATGGTGTAAAATGTATCGCACTCAAAAGCACCAAGTTTATTAATTTATTACAGGAACGAATAATATGAAATCTCTCAAAAAACTCCGTAAAGCTGTGTTTCCAGTAGCAGGTTTAGGCACACGATTCTTACCCGCCACAAAAGCGAGTCCTAAGGAAATGTTACCCATTGTAGATAAACCTTTAATTCAATATGCCGTAGAAGAAGCCATTACAGCTGGTATCGAACAACTCATTTTTGTCACCAGTAGCAGTAAACGTGCTATTGAAAACCATTTTGATAAAAATAAAGAACTTGAAAACGAACTAGCACAACGCGGTCAATTTGAATTATTGGCAATGATAAAGGATATTATACCCAACGGTGTCTCATGTATTTATATCCGCCAAGCCGAAGCTTTAGGATTAGGGCATGCCGTCTTATGTGCAAAACCAGTGGTAGGTGATGAACCCTTTGCAGTAATCTTGGCAGATGATTTAATTGATGGACAAAAACAATCTTGTTTATCACAAATGCTTGAAATTTATGAAAAACAACATTGTGGCATTATTGCAGTTGAAGAAATTCAACCCGCAGACACTGAAAAATATGGTATTATTCAACCTGAAGCCTTATATGAAGGCGTATCAAAAATAACGAATATTATCGAAAAACCCAAACCTAATAAAGCACCTTCCACACTTGCCGTTGTAGGGCGTTACCTGCTTCCCTCTACTATTTTCAATCATCTTGAAAAAATAGGCAAAGGGACAGGCAACGAAATTCAACTCACTGATGGCATTGCCAAATTATTAGCAGAAGAACAATTATTAGCCTATCAATTCAAAGGCAAACGTTATGACTGCGGCAGTAAATTAGGCTATTTAATAGCAACAGTTGATTACGCCTTAAAACATCCAGATTTGCATAATGAATTTAAAAAACACTTGAAAACTTTATCATAAATACTCGATATTCAAAAACATTGAACATCGAGCGATAGCTTTAATACCCTGAAGACTTTATTATTCCTGTCGCCTTTGTTTTAATTGGAGAATCTTGATTTTGGTGATAATGATTAAAGGTTACACTCACCTCACTCACCCCTTGACTAAATGTTTCCAATCGTTCATTTGGTATAAAATAACCTTTAGACAAATTAAAGGGAAATAAAGCCGGTGTATAATTGACCAAATGATCTAACACCGCCGTTTCCCCATCACTAGCAATCAAAGCACTTTCCAATAACCAACTTGTCAAACGTGCATCATTGACAGAATGCAAATCTGGCGCAGCATAAACACCTTTCTTACCCGTTTCTTTTAACAAACCCCAATCAGCCCAACTACGCATCACTTGACGTGCCGCTCTTGCCACCGTCTCTCGTTCACCCATTTTTTCACGCAAACGTTTTTGCAATTGCGTCACCGACACCTCATTTTGTAACCGTAATAAACGTCCCACATTCTCAGCGACTATCGCAAAAAAT
>DAOVTJ010000163.1 GCA_030633165.1 Thiomargarita sp.
GGGTGGGCAAAGGTTTATCTTGCCCACCATTTCAAAATATCATTTGTATCTCTTTATTTCATAAATACCTCAAGAAATGGTGGGCAAGCGGGTGAAATCTCTCATTTTTTCAAAGTTCTCGACGCTCCGCTTACCCACCCTACAATTAAATCGTTACGCACCAGATATGGCATTATAATGCTTGCACATCATCCAAACTTAATCCAGTGGCTGTGGATATTTGTTTATCTGTCAATGTAGCCAGTTTTTTTAAATTTTTGGCGGTTTCGATCATACCTTCTGCTTTTCCCTTCCGTTCTCCTTCTATCATACCTTCTGCTTTACCCTTCCGTTCTCCTTCTATCATACCTTCTGCCTTCCCCTTCTCCTCGCCGTCTTGAAAAACCGTTTTATCAGATGATAATTGATTATACTCATCCTTCATACGAGCACGTTCTTTTGGAGTTATTTGATCTTTTTCAATCAGATCAAATAAGCGGTGAATTTGAGGATTGGTATACTCCTCATCATTAACTTGTTCATCTAAACTATCATCAATGGCACGTATCCATTCATTCGGCTTTTTTGGGGTAGTTATTCCAGCTGAGTTACTAAACACAAAAAAAAGTTGATGTTTCTGCCCATAAATACTTTTAATCACCTTATCCTTTAAATTTCTAACTTTAAAATCATGAACCAAAACGTTATCACCAGGACTCGGTGTTTTCTTACCCGTAAAAAAAACTAAAGTAATTACTCTGAATGGAAAACGATAATTCTTAGACGTTTTAATGCTTTCTATCAAAGCACTACATTGATAATAGAGAAAACGGTCATAAGCATCAGGATAATGTCTATGTTGCATTTCAACAATAATCCGATTTTTCTTATCTTCGGCAAATAAATCAAATCGAGTCTCTACACTTCCAATCGGTGGATTAAAAATCTTTTCACTTTCAACCTGGTCAATTTCAAAATCAATATCAAGAAAATCTTTGACTAAAGCTGTGAAAATTTGAGGATCACTAAAGGCTTTTTTAAAAATAACGTCATAACGTAATGGGGCGACTTGTTTCATTTTAGTCTCCTGAATAAATTCAGGATAGTTTATCATCTGTGGTTTATCTTGCCCACCATTTCCCAAAATATCAAAGAAATGTGGGGAATCGGTTCATGTAACAGTTCTAAACCTGATGATGCAGGATTGGTACAACATTTATTTTCTATTACTGGCAGTCTCCACCGAATAAAAAACATATAGCATGTATTTATATTCCCAAAGAATAAAATAACAACAAAAATTATATCTTTAAAAGTGTTAGCTTATTTGCTAATATATGCAATTGTATTTAACTTGTACATAACTGGTAAGCACTATGCGTGAAAAAATTAAATTAGTCTCAACTGCAAAGACAGGTCATTTTTATACCACAACCAAAAATAAGCGTCAAACGCCTGATAAATTGGTTTTTAAAAAGTATGATCCTGTAGTACGTCGACATGTTGAATATAAAGAAGCCAAAATAAAATAGAGGGATTAATAATGCCCATTATTAAAATGACAGATTTAGATCTCGCGGGAAAACGTGTGCTTATCCGTGAAGACTTAAATGTGCCACTCTCTGAAGGCAAGGTATCCAGCGATATTCGTATTAAAGCTTCATTACCAACAATCAAACATGCTCTTGCAGCAGGCGCAAAAGTGATTGTTATGTCT
The DNA here is from genome assembly GCA_030633165.1 of Thiomargarita sp. GTDB lineage: Bacteria > Pseudomonadota > Gammaproteobacteria > Beggiatoales > Beggiatoaceae > DAOVZS01. The sequence continues at coordinate 1,697 of DAOVTJ010000163.1, forward strand.
CACTTAGGTCGCCCAAAAGAGGGCGAATTTGAGGCCAAAGCATCTCTGGCACCCGTTGCAGCACATTTAGAAAAATTGCTAGGCACTCCTGTAAAATTGGTCAAAGACTGGTTAAATGGGGTAGAAGTGGCTACTGGTGAAGTCGTTTTGTGTGAAAATGTTCGCTTTAATAAGGGTGAGAAAAAGAATGATGATAACTTATCCAAAAAAATGGCAGCATTGTGTGATATTTATGTGATGGATGCCTTTGGCACCGCACACCGCGCACAAGCTTCTACATACGGTGTCGCTAAATATGCCCCTATTGCTTGTGCAGGACCACTATTAGCAGGAGAATTAGAAGCCTTGGGTAAAGCTTTAGATAATCCTGCACGTCCTATGGTTGCCATTGTAGGCGGCTCAAAAGTATCTACAAAATTAACGGTGCTAGAGTCTCTCTCAAAAGTGGTCGATCAATTGATTGTGGGCGGTGGTATTGCTAATACCTTTATAGCATCAGCAGGGCATAATGTTGGTAAGTCCTTGTATGAAAAGGATTTACTGGAACAAGCGAAAAAACTGAGTGCAACAGCACAATCACAAGGGTGTGATATTCCAATTCCTAGTGATGTTGTGGTCAGTGCCATAAATCCTTTTGAGCAAGCAGATGCTGCTGCAACGCTCAAACTTGTTGATAAAGTGACTGCTGATGAAATGATTTTTGATATTGGTCCTGAAACATCAGCCAAACTGACAGAAATCCTTAAAACAGCAGGCACAATTGTGTGGAATGGTCCCGTGGGCGTCTTTGAATATGACCAATTTGGTGCGGGCACTTTAGCTGTAGCCAAAGCCATTGCAGAAAGTACAGCCTTTTCTATTGCAGGAGGCGGTGACACTTTAGCAGCTGTGGATAAATATGGTATTAGTGATCAAATCTCCTACATCTCAACAGGCGGTGGTGCTTTTTTAGAATTTTTAGAAGGGAAAAAATTGCCGGCTGTCGCTATTCTTGAAGAACGTAATGCTTAGAAGAACTAAAATCATCGCCACATTAGGACCATCTACTGATGCTCCTGAAATGCTGGATAAAATTATCCAAGCAGGCGTTGATCTCGTGCGTCTCAATTTCTCTCATGGTACCGCCGAGGAACACCAACGACGGGTGAAAAGTATTCGTCGTTGTGCTTGTCGTGCTGGGCGAGCCATTGGGGTTATTGCAGACTTACAAGGTCCTAAAATTCGTATTGAAAACTTTAGTTCAGGACCAATCACCCTGCACGATGGCGATCAATTTATTCTTGATGCCACTTATCCTAGTGATGCTGGTACTCAGGAACGTGTGGGTATCACTTATAAACAATTACCTAAAGATGTCAATCACGGTGATATTTTACTGTTAGATGATGGACGAATTGTCTTAGAAGTTAAAAACATTATTGAGAGTGAAATACATTGTCAAGTCATTGTCGGTGGTATTTTATCTAATCATAAAGGGATTAATCGTCAAGGCGGCGGCTTGTCAGCCGAAGCTTTAACCGAAAAAGATCGTGTTGATATTGCCACCGCTGTGGATCTGCAAGTTGATTACTTAGCGATTTCTTTTCCCCGTTGTGCAGATGATATTCATAAAGCCCGTCAATTATTAGAAAGAGCGGGTGGAAAGTGCGATATTATTGCAAAAATTGAACGTGCCGAAGCACTTGCCCAGCATGAAGAAATTATCAAAGCTTCCGATGCAATCATGGTAGCACGTGGTGATTTGGGTGTAGAAATTGGTGATGCACAATTACCTGCTGCTCAAAAACAATTGATTAAAAAAGCCCGTGAATTAAACACAGTGGTCATCACAGCAACGCAAATGATGGAATCTATGATAGAAAATCCGATTCCGACGCGTGCTGAAGTTTCAGATGTTGCAAATGCCGTCTTTGATGGGACTGATGCTGTGATGTTATCAGGGGAAACGGCGGCAGGAAAATACCCTGAAAAAGCGATTATTGCTATGAATCGGGTATGTATAGAAGCGGAAAAGCAACCCATTGTACGGCAATCTAAACACCGCCTCAAAGATCAATTTGAGCATATTGATGAAGCCGTCGCGATGGCAACCATGTACACCGCTAATCATCTCAATATTACTGCCATTGCAGCCTTGACAGAATCTGGTTCAACCCCTTTATGGATGTCACGCATTAGTTCTGGCATACCGATTTTTGCTTTATCATGCCAAGCAAGTGCTCGTAGCAAAATGACATTATACAAAGGTGTTTATCCTATTCGATTTGAAGAACTACCTCATGTCGATAGCATGCAAGCTAATCAATTTATCATTGATAAATTAAAACAACGCGGTGCTATCAACGATGGAGATGTCATTATTATTACGAAAGGCGATTTCAAAGGTATTTCGGGTGGGACAAATCTAATGAAAATCATCTGTGTTGGTGATTAAAAAACAACTTATACAGGAAAAAATTTATGCTTATTTCCATGCGTCAACTGCTTGATCATGCAGCAGAACATAATTATGGCTTGCCCGCATTTAATGTCAATAATATGGAACAAGTTCATGCCATCATGCAAGCGGCTGATGAAACCAATAGCCCAGTGATTATGCAAGGTTCCGCAGGTGCACGTTCTTATGCAGGTGAAGCCTTTTTACGTCATTTAATCCTTGCCGCTGTAGAAGCATACCCCCATCTCCCTATTGTTATGCATCAAGATCATGGCGGAGAACCCGCAGTCTGTTTACGTTCCATACAAAGCGGATTTAGCTCAGTAATGATGGATGGCTCTTTAAAATCTGATATGAAAACGCCATCAAGTTATGAATATAATGTTAGAGTTACTCAAGAAGTTGTTCGTATGGCACATGCTGGCGGTGTCACTGTTGAAGGAGAATTGGGTTGTTTAGGATCTTTGGAAAGTGGCATGGCAGGTGAAGAAGATGGCTCAGGTGCAGAAGGTAAACTGTCTAAGGAACAATTATTGACAGATCCTGAACAAGCCGCTGATTTTGTCAAGCAAACAGACGTTGATGCCCTTGCCATTGCAATCGGTACCAGCCACGGAGCTTACAAATTTACAAAACCACCAACAGGACAAGTTTTAAGAATAGATCGTATTAAAGAAATACATGCTCGCATTCCTAACACACATCTAGTTATGCATGGTTCTTCCTCAGTGCCACAAGAATGGTTAAAAATTATCAATGATCACGGTGGAGAAATGGGAGAAACCTACGGTGTACCTGTTGAAGAAATTGTTGAAGGTATAAAGCATGGTGTGCATAAAGTCAACATTGATACTGATTTACGTATGGCATCTACAGGGGCGATTCGTAAATTTCTACAAGAACAACCCTCTGTTTTTGATCCCCGTAAATTTCTTAAAGAAGCCACTAAAGGCATGAAGGGTATTTGCAAAACGCGTTATGAAGCCTTTGGTTGTGCAGGTATGGCTTCAAAAATTAAACAAATTTCTTTAGAAACTATGGCAAATCGCTATGCCAGCGGTGAATTAAAACAGCAGATTAAGTAATAATGATATTGTCATGTAGGGTGCGTCGCACCCTATTAACTTTTGTATAACGACTAATTTATGTCATTTTATCTTTAGAAAAGAGATAAATAATGATATTATGTCCTTATGCAAAAGAAATATATTCTTAAAACACTTTTAAAAGAGTTTCACAGTTCTACACTGCCCAAAGGGATTAAACGTGAATATAATATCCCTATTAACAGTGGAAAAATTATCACACTAATTGGTGCAAGACGTAGCGGCAAAACATTTTTGCTCTATCAACTCATGTCTAATCTTGATAAAAAACAGCTCATTTTTATCAATTTTGAAGATGAACGGCTTGAATTACAAACCAGTGAACTAGATTTTATTGTACAAGCCTACCGAGAACTTTATCCTCAAATTCAAGAATTATCCCAATGTTATTTTTTCTTTGATGAAGTTCAAAACATCACAGGATGGGAAAAATTTATCAGACGTCTCTATGACACCGTCTCTAAAAATATCTTTATTACAGGCTCAAATGCCAAAATGTTGAGTAGTGAAATCGCTACCACATTACGGGGTAGAAGTATTAGTTATAGTATTTACCCCCTTAGTTTTAGAGAAATGCTGCGTTTTAAGAAAATTCCCACCGCGTTAAATACCCCACACTCCCGAGCTCATATCTACCATGTTTTAGAACAATATCTACAAGAAGGTGGTTTTCCAGAATTGCCCTTTTTACCCAATCCTGAATTAAGGCGA
>DAOVTJ010000175.1 GCA_030633165.1 Thiomargarita sp.
ACTGAATGGCACCGCTCCACGCCACCGTTCACACGTATGACTGATTTCGGTAATTCAAGCGTTTTCCAATAAGGATCATTTTCTGCTACACAAACTACAATGCCAGCAATACTTGGTAAAGTTAATCGTTCTAAGGTGTGTTGGAGAATGGCTTTTTTTTGTAAGTGCAAATATTGTTTGGGTAATTTGCTACCCATACGGGTTCCAATACCAGCTGCGGGTACAATAGCCCAATACTTAGGTGTATTATTTGACAATTTTATACAAAAAACCTCATTTTTTCAGTTTCGTAAGTGTCTCTAATGCGTCTTCAAATTCAAAATCTTTAATTTGTAACTCTAATTGACTATAAAGTGGGTGACTACCCAAATGATATTTCAGCTTTGGTAATAAGTCTGTTGCATCCAGATTACCTTCTTTTAGAAATTTTAACAATTCTTCTAATAATCTTTTTATATCTGTAGTATCGCATTTGCTCTCTTTTTCTGGAATCTTATTAAGCGTTGCGAGAGTATTCATCACATTAATTAAAATTTCATCAAATTGTTTAAGCGGCATCATTTTCTCTCCTTTTCTGATGGCTTGTTCTAGTTTTTCAGAAATTTCAAATAGCTTCGTAATACCCAAAGTGCCTGCAAGCCCTTTGATAGTATGGGCTATACGTTCAGCACTTTCTGCATCACCTTCTTCTAAACAAATTTTAATTTTGCTTGTAATATCTTGATAATCTTTATAAAAATCTAGTAGTAGTTCATGATAGAAATTGGGTTTGCAACCCAGTCTTTTTAAAGCTTTTGCCATATCAATGTTTGGTAAAACATCTGGTAATACTTTATCATATTCATTTGTTTCTTGTTTAATTGGAGTAAGTTCATGAACTTTTGGTACGATCCATTTTTCTAATGTCGAAAACAATCGCTTGACATCAATAGGCTTACTGATATAATCAGTCATGCCGACTGCGATACATTTTTTCCGAACACCGCTCATGGCATGGGCAGTCATAGCGATAATCGGCAGTTCACGGTATTGAGGATTTTCTCGGATTATACGGGTTGCTTCATAGCCATCCATTTCTGGCATTTGGATATCCATAAGTACTGCTTCAAAATTTGTCTTACTAATCATTGCTATTGCTTCTTTACCATTATTGGCAATTTTGACGATTAAACCTTCGCTTTCCATCATTTCTTGTGCGACTTGTTGATTAATACGATTATCTTCAACCAATAAAATCAACACATCTTTTAGGGTATTTGTTGTTGATTGAGCTGATACTGATGTTTTTCTCAAGTTTTTTTCAAAAACATGTTTTATTGTATCTAATAAGATTGATTGATTTACTGGTTTTTGTATAAATGCATCCAAGCAACTTATATGTGTTGTTTTTAACAAATTATCTTGTGAAAGTCCGCTTACCATAATAATCAAAGGTTTCCGAGGCGTTGCTTTGATGTGTTTTGCCGCCTCTATTCCACTCATTCCTGGCATATTCCAATCCAATAGTACCAAGTCATAAGGCTGTTTCTCCAATTCCAATAGTGCCGCTTGACTTGAATCAACCGCTGTGATTTTTAAAGATAAAGGGCTTAATTGTTTTTGTAAAATTATTCGTGATGTTTTACTGTCATCAACAATCAAGACATGGTATCCCTTTAAATCTAATGAGGGTGGCGGTTTATGACCAAATATCGTTGTAAAAGTAAATGTGCTACCTTTGCCAAGTTGCGATTCTACCAGAATCTTTCCACCCATCATCTCTGTCAAGCGTTTACAAATCGCTAATCCCAAACCAGTCCCCCCAAATTTTCTGCTCGTATTTGTGTCTGCCTGGCTGAAATCACTGAAGAGTTGTTGTTGAGACTCTTGTGAAATGCCAATACCTGTATCTTGAACAGAAAAATGGAGTGTTACATTTTTATCTTCTAGCTTATTCACTTTTATTTTGATCAGAATCTCGCCTTGTGGGGTAAATTTGATAGCATTTGTCGTCAAATTAGTGAGTATTTGACCAAGCCGTAAAGGATCACCGACCAAATAACGGGGCACATCTTGTTCAATATCCAAGTGAAATTTTAAAGCTTTGTTTTCAATCAGCGTTCCTAACAAGTTAGATATATTTTTCAGTACATCCTCTAAATAGAAATCTATTGATTCCATATTCAACTTGCCCGCCTCAATCTTAGAAAAGTCTAGAATATCATTGATAATACCCAGTAAAGCTTGAGAAGATGAGTCGATTTGTGTGAGATAATTTTTTTGCTTGCCTGTCAAATCTGTTTTTAAAGCGAGTTGACTTAAACCAATAATGGCATTCATAGGCGTGCGTATTTCATGGCTCATATTCGCTAAGAAATTGCTTTTGGATTGATTAGCGGTTTCAGCAGCCATTTTAGCTTCAGCCAATTGCGTTTCTCTTTCCTCAAGTGCCCGAGTTCTTTCAGATACCTTCTTTTCCAGCGTACGGTTATATTTTTCAAGTTGGCTATTTAAAAATACTCCAATTTGTTGATCTACCTGAGAAATATGATTCACAAGCCAATCCATGATCAATGTTTGAACGCGAAAAACAAGATACATGCTTTTGTCTTGTTTTTTGTACAGCTCTTTTTTCAAGATAATCCAGTCTTCAATAAACTTTAAATGAAGCGATTTATGCGTAGAATAACCAGGATACTTATATTCTTGCATTAAAGCTTCTTCATCATGGAAATGTTTAACAACATATTCTGTTAAAAAGGTTGCGATATCTTGAATTTGTTCTTGTTCCTTGCCAATGTGAATGGCTTCAATCAATTTATTCACATTCTCAATCAAGCTTTTATGTTGTTGATCTATTAAAGGAATACCAATAGCAAAACGGTTTTCCCATTTTACTGTACGGCTAATATTATTTAAGTCATGTCCTGTGCTGGCATAACAACGTTGAAAATAAACATGGGCAGCGCGATCTGTAGGTGTTTCTTTTACAATTTGTTTAAATAACTCACCTGCTTTTTTAATTTGTTTGAAATGATAATAAGACACTGCCTCTTCAAATTGTTTTATGTTTTTATATGGCGTATCTAAAACTTCATAAACCGACAAATTTTGTGACATTCCCTTGGGTTTTACGCGTTCTATAAGACGAATGCTACGCTGTAATTTTAATTGTTTATTGGTGTATTCACTGATTAAAAGCGTGGTGTTGTATATTTTATTCATGCCAGCAATAAAAATAGCATGATTGACAGCATCACCAAGAACGCTACTATCTAGGCGATGATTATTTCCAATTGTACCAAGCACTAAATATCCCGTATCAACACCCAGCTGAATTTTAATAGGAAGACTGTTGTTTTTTTGCAGTTCCTGATTATATTCGTCCATTTTTTTTAAGATTGCTAAACCAGCCTTAATGGCATCATCGGCTGCTCTAGGAAATATTGCAATAAACTTGTCACCAATGTACTTATTGATAAAACCGTTATTTTTTATGATAATGGGTTCAACTTGTTCCAAATAAGCGTTGATAAAGGTTATCGTTTGCTTAGTAGTCATTGCCTCTGCGATGTACTTAAAACCTTCAATATTTGAAACCAAAATGGTCATTTCCTGTTCCATTTGGTCGCCCAGTTTTATATCACTAATCTCTTTTTTTCCTAGTAAATCGAGAAAAAATTCTGGAACAAAACGCGAACAAGATAGATGTTGTTTTTTGATGTATTGTATTTGTTTTATCTTGGCAGTTGTTAGCTTAAATAAGCTAATACTAAAAAAAATCAACAAAGGGATGCTTATTAATAAAGCATTGTAAAATAGTTGTATTGAGTTTTCTAGCAAAATATGCTTAGGGACATAATAAATAACTTTCCAGGAAGTCTCTGTAAGTGTTGAAAATGAAAATAATTCGTTATTTTCTATCCAAGAACCAGAAGCTCTCGCATTGATTCGTTTCCATTCCTCTGGAAAATCAGTTTGAAATTTTTCATCTTGACGTGACTTAAACATAAAACCCCATTCTTGTTCAGACTTCCAATGTTTCAGCCAATAACCATCTGAATTAACTAACATTATTTTTCCCAAGGTTTTTTCTGAAAATCTGTCAATTTTTTTGAGTATCTGTTCCCCCATGTAATTTAAGATAATAATGCCCTGCTTATCAAAAATAGGTGTTGCAAACCGAATCATAGGCTTGGTCGGCACTTCTATGCGTCCATGTTCAATATTTAGATCAAAAGGTGAAATAAATATTTCTCCTAATTTCAGTTTGAGACTCTCTTTAAAATAGTACCGTTTTCCTTTAAATTGAAGTTGTTTTTTGGGTACTATCGTCGAATTTACACGTATAATTTCCATGCCAGTCGCATTTAAAAGGCGAATTTGATCGTATTTGCCTTTTCTAATCGAAAATGATAAAAAATCTTGTGCTAATTTTTCAGTTGAATTTTCAGATGCTTGTAGATCTGCTAAAAATAGGAGATCTGAAGAAACGGTATTGAAGTCATTTTCAATGATATTTTTGATGATATTGACAATATGTTTGCCATTTATATTTGCTGTATTTTTGTCATTGTTATAGTTTATAAATAATAATGTGCTAATGATTAACGAAAAGATAAAAATGAGAGACAAGACGATTAAAATAATGCGTATGTTCTTGTTATTTTCCAATATTTTTTTGAATTTCATGTTGGGCTAATACTGTTAAGAAGTCTTTTTAGTCCTACAAAAGATATGTAGGACATGATGAGTGCGTAATATCAGGAGAATAGCTTTTTTATTTTGTTAAAAAGACTAGGATTTTCTGTTTCTTTTGTTTTTTCTACAGTTTCACGTGCCAATAATTCTGGTTGCTGTTGTGTGGCAAGATAATGTCGCATCGCTGATTTGATACTTGTTTCTAAAAGTGGCTTGCGAAAGGGTTTGAGCAAAAAACGAAAAATTTGTCCTTGATTAACGAGTTCAATCAGTGATTTGGACTCTTGAATTTTGGTTAATACGATGACAACAATATTAGGAGAATATTGTTTGATCATTTTAAGTGCTAAACTGATATCCTCTCCATCAATCGTTAGCTCTGAAATAAGCACAGCAATTTTATTCTGATTTTTAATAATATTAATTGCTGAGTCCAATGTTGTCCCTTTTGCGACATGATATGTTTGTTCTGCGATTTCTAGCACAGTATTATAGGTATTGATATCATCATCAATAATCAATATTCCCAGTTCTTCTTGTTCTGACTGGGTTTGTGGTGGTGGCATTGGAATATGAAACATATCCACGGCAATCCTGGCGGCTTGATGCACTATTCTTTGAATATCATCATTATCCCAAGGTTTGTTAATATAACGGAAGATTTCTCCCTCATTCACGGAACTAACAATCGACCCAAGTTCAGAATACCCTGTGAGTAACAGGCGCATAGTATGGGGAGATAATTTTTTAACTTGATGTAACAATTCTACCCCAAGCATTTCAGGCATGCGTTGATCACTGATAATCACATGTATTGTGTTGTTTCTAATGATTTCCAGTGCATCGTGTCCGTTTGTAGTAGTATGAACGGTGTAGTTTGACTTAAATAAAAATTTTAGGCTTCTGAGTACACGTTCTTCATCATCTACAAATAAAAGAGTAGCTTGTTGAGTCATAATGAGTG
>DAOVTJ010000111.1 GCA_030633165.1 Thiomargarita sp.
ACCCGTCTTGAACAAGTTTTACAAAATGTAGAGCGAGAACAATTTGATTTAAGTCAAGTATTAAGGAGTTGCATAGAGGGATATCGTTTGGTTTATCCCAATCAACACTTTCAGGCAGAAATGACGCAATCATCAATTAATTTAGAAGGTGCGCCAGATCTCATCGCACAAATGTTGGATAAACTGATTTCCAATGCTGTAGACTTTTCAACTCAAAACAAGCCTATTATTATTCGATTATCTAAAAAAGGACATCTCGCCAATTTAAGTATTATTAATTGTGGTACGTCTTTACCCACAGAAATGCAAGAACGTTTATTTGAATCTATGGTTTCTTTACGTCCCCAAAGTAGTAAAAAAGAGCCACATTTAGGATTAGGTTTATATATGGTACGGTTGATAGTGGGATATCATGGTGGACAAGTACGAGCTGAGAATAATCCAGATTGCCCTGGTGCAATATTTACGGTGTCATTGCCAGCATAAATCTTCCCCCGAATAGAGGGGAGATAAATGCTTGTTTATTTATCTTCTCGACGATATTCGCCATCTAATGTTTCAGCTTTTCGCGGATATTCTCGAGGTTGTTCGGGTTGTAAAAACTTGATGTGTTTACTTATCCAACAAACAAAAGAATTACGCAAGACTGGGATTAAACAAATAAATCCTATAGCATCTGTGAAAAAACCTGGTGTTAGTAATAAAGCCCCACCTAACAAAATGATGATACCTTCCAATAAAGCAAAAGTAGGAACTTGTCCCTGCTGTACGGTGTTCTGTACTTTTTGCAAGGTAGCTAACCCTTGAGCACGTAATAAAGTTGTGCCGATAACTGCTGTTAGGAATACTAATAAAACTGTGGTCCAAATTCCTAAAAAACTACCCACTTGGAGAAATAAATAAATTTCAAAAATAGGAACTAAGATAAATATTAATAGTAAACGCATTATAATCGTTTGCTCAATAAGTGCTAATTCGTTTAAGAAAATCGAGAATAAACTCGAAAAATGGGAAGGTTATAACCTTTCAAATTTAAAACTTTAAATACTCTACCATTTAAATGAAAAAAATCCTGATACTTGTCATATTATACCTATCTGCTTGGAATTATAGCGCACAATCTTCTCCTTTTGAGAAAGAATCTTTGTTATCTGAAGTTCTGTCACCAGATGTGGCTTTTGTCTTTTCAACACAGCTGGAAAGTGCTGACATGTTAGTCATTTCTTGGCAAATTGCTGAGGGGTATTATTTATACCGTGATCAAATCAAATTTTCTCTCAAAAATGGCTTATTAGGTGAGCCTCAATTTCCACCTGGTATAATTAAAGAGGATGTGAAATATGGTTTAGTTGAAATTTATAAGCATCTATTAGAAGTTAGGTTACCTATAATAGATACACAAGGTATAGATACCTTAACAAGTATTTATCAAGGGTGTGCCGAAGATAGAATGTGTTATCCCCCCATTAAAAAAACGGTAAGCTTGGATTTGCCTATAGCGACTGAAGTGAGTGAATGGGTAGATGATGAAAAGGATGAGGCGATTGAATTTCTGAAAGCTGATGAGGCATTTATCGTCTCGCTTGACAAAACAGAATCATCAGATTTAGTTATCCGATGGAAAATAGCAGAGGGTTATTATTTATATCGGGACAAATTAGCTTTCTCATTAGAAAGTGAAGGAGAATTGGGTACACCCCAATTACCACCAAGTATTCTCAAAAAAGACCCTATATTTGGCGATGTTCAAATCTATCAAAATTCCTTACTTGAGATAAAAGTCCCTATCCAAACAGATCAAGCTATTACTTTAAGTGTTAAATATCAAGGCTGCGCTTTTGCTGGTTTGTGTTATCCACCGACAACAAAAGTACTCACAGTGGGGGGGGCAATACTATCAGAGCAAGATCGGCTTGCCCAACTACTTGCTAATGATAATATATTATATACTTTACTGGTTTTTTTTGGTTTAGGCTTATTATTATCTTTAACACCGTGCATTTTTCCGATGATTCCCATTTTATCTAGCATTATTGTTGGGCAAGGGGAAAAAGTCACCAGTTATAAAGCCTTTATCATGTCATTAATTTATGTCTTAGCCATGGCATTCACCTACGCAATTGCAGGTGTTTTGACAGGATTACTGGGTGAAAATTTACAAGCAGCTTTCCAAAATCCTTGGGTTTTATTCAGTTTTGCGCTAGTGTTTGTAGCATTATCTTTTTCCATGTTTGGTTTTTATGAGTTACAATTACCTAGTGCTTTACAAACAAAATTAACTGGCTTGAGCAATCGCCAACAAGGTGGCACATTAATAGGCGTGGCAATTATGGGTGTATTATCCGCACTAATTGTAGGGCCTTGTGTTGCTGCCCCCTTAGTCGGTGCATTAATTTATATTAGTCAGACAGGTAATGCGCTCTTAGGTGGAATTGCCCTATTTACAATGAGTTTGGGCATGGGTCTTCCCTTAATTATCATTGGCATGTCCGCAGGACACTTTTTACCTAAAGCGGGCAAATGGATGAATAGTGTTAAAGCTGTTTTTGGGGTAATGTTACTCGCAGTTGCCATTTGGATGCTGGAACGCATTATTCCTGGACAAGTGACAATGTTATTATGGGCAAGCTTACTGATCATATCAGCGGTGTATATGGGTGCTTTGGATAATTTGCAACCAGGGGTTTCTGGATGGCGAAAATTGTGGAAAGGGTTGGGATTGATTTTTATAGTGTATGGTGTCTTTTTAATGATTGGCGCAGCTAGTGGCAATATCAATCTATTACACCCTTTACAAATCAGTAGTCATTCGACAAAGACCGATTCTAATGAATTTAAAGCCATCAAAGGAATTGATGGATTAAAAGCAGAGCTTGCTGTTGCTAAAGCACAACATAAACCTGTTATGTTAGACTTCTCAGCAGACTGGTGTATTTCTTGTAAAGAAATGGAAGAATTTACATTTACTGATCCTCAAGTACAAGATAGTTTTGCCAATTTTGTCTTATTGCAAGCTGATGTCACACTTAATGATAAACAAGACAAAGCTTTATATAAACACTTTGGTATTTTTGGACCACCTGCAATCTTGTTTTTTGATACAAAAGGACAAGAGAAAGATGCATTGCGTGTTGTTGGATTTATGCCAGCTGACAAGTTTCGCCAACATTTGACCAAGGTTATTCAACCATGATAAAAATTTTTATTTTGTTAATGGGCTTGATTAGCCTTATAGGATGTGATGCTTCAAAACAAACAGTAGATGAAAAACTTTATCGTCCTGATTTTAGTTTGCCTGATTTGCAAGGCATATATCATGACAATTCAGAATGGGATGGTAAAGTTGTTGTTATCAATTTTTGGGCAACGTGGTGTCCCCCTTGTATCAAAGAAATCCCGTCATTTATCAAATTGCAGGACAAATATGCGGATCGTGGTTTACAGTTTGTGGGAATCGCGATTGATAATCTTGAAGAAGTGCAAAATTTTGTCACTCAAATGAATATCAATTATCCCATCTTGGTGGGAGAAGAAAATGCAATGATTGTATCATCCACTTTTGGCAATCGTATGGGTGCATTACCTTTTACGGTCATTATTGATCGTGAACGTCATGTTACTTTGCAGTATACGGGTAAAATGTCACTAAGAAAAGTGGAAAGTGCAATTTTGCCGTTATTGTAGCAAAATATTGGATAAATATGACATAATAAGTCCATTTTCTATTGTCAAATTTTTCAAATCTATATATGCTCAAACTATACACAATCATTTTATTCGTTTTTGCACTAACAGGTTGTAATACTTCCACTACAAAAAAAAATGAAGTGATACAAACACTTTGTCCTCAAGGGGTGATACTAAATATTGATGGGAAAACCAGCCCTGATAAGGCACCGAATCCTTTTCAGGGTTATGAAAATCCTGATTTAAGGAATCAAGATGGATTTTTAATTATCGGACTCAATACTGAAGAAAATGGTTTTTTTGAATTATTCGATTTTGATGTTAAAAACTTAGCTGTTGGTACATTTAATGGAGAGAAATTTAAAGTAAGACTCTCCTTTTCGCCTAGTATTTCCAATGCGGAATCATGTACAAGTCGGAAAACATCAAAATTTATTATTGAAGAATACAATGCGGAGCTCAATAAATTGGTGGGTTGTTTTTACGGTAAACTTGACTGTGAAAAGCAACATGTTGAAATCAATGCTGCTGTTTCTGGTACGATTTTTTAATTAATGGTTTTTATGACAGAGGGCTGAAATGGCTAATAAAGAGATGCTCGGTGCCGACATTTTAGTGAATGCTTTGGCTGCCGAAAATGTGGAATATCTGTTTGGATATCCAGGTGGTGTCGTATTACATATTTACGATGCCATATTCAAACAAGACAAAATAGAACATATTCTCGTCCGTCATGAACAGGCAGCTGTTCATGCCGCAGATGGTTATGCGCGCTCGACAGGTAAACCAGGGGTGGCATTGGTCACCTCTGGTCCAGGGGCTACCAATACAATTACAGGTATTGCCACCGCTTATATGGATTCAATTCCAATGGTCATTATCACAGGGCAAGTACATAGTACCTTGATTGGTAATGATGCTTTCCAAGAAGTTGATGCAGTAGGGATTTCTCGTCCATGTGTCAAACATAATTTCTTGGTCAAGGATGTCAAGAAGCTTGCCAGTACTATTAAAAAGGCATTTTATATTGCTACTACAGGACGTCCTGGTCCTGTGCTTATTGATGTGCCTAAAGATGTGACAACTGAAATGGCAGTGTTTGAATATCCCGAGACTATAGAAATGCGTTCCTATAATCCCGTGGTAACGGTAAACTCAGAGCAAATTCGGCAGGCTATTGAACTGATTTTATCTGCTAAACGTCCCGTTATTTATTCTGGTGGCGGTGTCATATTGGGTAATGGGGTAAAAGAGTTAATCGAATTTACACGCCTATTGAGTTTTCCTATTACACAAACAATGATGGGTTTAGGGGCTTATCCTGCTACTGATTCCCAATCATTGGGCATGCTTGGCATGCACGGTACTTATGAAGCAAATATGGCAATGCACGGTTGTGATGTATTAATTGCTATCGGTGCACGTTTTGATGATCGGGTGACAGGTGAATTAGAAAAGTTTTGTCCCCAGGCTAAAGTTATCCATTTGGATATTGATCCTGCTTCTATTTCCAAAAATGTTAAGGTTGATATTCCTCTTCTTGGCACAGTACCTGAAGTATTACAGGAGCTGATAAATGGGCTCAATGCAAGTGGACGGCAAGCAAGTTCTAAAGATTTAACCGAATGGTGGGGACAAATTGATACTTGGCGCTCAACTGATTGTTTACGCTATAATCGTAAAAGTGACCTGATTAAGCCACAATATGTGATAGAAAAACTCTATGAAGTGACTAAAGGAGAGGCATTTATCGCTTCAGATGTGGGTCAACATCAAATGTTTGCTGCGCAGTTTTACAAATTCGATAAACCGCGCCGTTGGCTATCATCAGGTGGATTAGGGACGATGGGTTTTGGTTTGCCAGCAGCAATGGGGGCGCAATTCGCTCATCCCAATGAAAGCGTGGTTTGTATTACTGGAGAAGCCAGTATTCAAATGTGTATACAGGAATTATCAACCTGTAAACAATTTGATCTACCTATTAAAATCATCATGTTAAATAATGGTTTTTTAGGTATGGTGCGTCAATGGCAAGAAATGTTTTATGGAAAACGTTATTCACAATCTTATGTCAAAGCCTTGCCAGATTTTGTAAAATTGGCAGAAAGTTATGGGCATGTTGGCATGAGGATTGAAAAACCCAGTGATGTAGTCGGTGCTCTCAAAGAAGGGTTTGCGATAAAAGATCGGTTGGTGTTTATGGATTTCGTTATTGATCCAACTGAAAATGTTTATCCAATGGTTGCTGCTGGAAAAGGGCATAATGAAATGGTGTTATCCCCAGAAATGGAGTCAGCTTAACATGCGTCATACAATTTCAATTTTATTAGAAAACGAGGCTGGTGCTTTATCACGAGTAGCAGGTTTATTCTCAGCACGCGGTTATAATATTGAGTCATTAACTGTCGCACCGACTGAAGACCCTTCGGCATCACGAATGACTTTAGTCACTCGGGGACCAGATGAAGTTATTGAACAAATAACTAAACAATTGAATAAGTTAGTTGATGTCATCAAACTCAATGATTTAACGGAAGGTGCGCATATTGAAAGGGAATTGATGTTGGTCAAAATTCAGGTTTCAACGGCAAAGGAACGTGAAGAAATCAAACACCTTGTTGAAATTTTCCGAGGTAAGATTATTGATGTTGGTGACACCAACTATACTGTGGAAATGACTGGTACAGGCGATAAATTGGATGCTTTTATCAAGAGCATTGAGTCTGCACAAATACTTGAAGTGGTACGCTCTGGTGTATTGGGTATTGCGCGTGGTAGTAAGAGTTTGCAGGTATAATTTTCTAAACAGGAGCATAAATGAACATTTATTACGATAAAGACGCTGATCTTTCCCTAATTCAAGGCAAAAAGGTCACCATTATCGGTTATGGATCGCAGGGGCATGCGCATGCCAATAACCTGAAAGATTCTGGTGTAGAAGTTGTTATTGGATTACGTAGCGGTTCATCATCAGCACAGAAAGCTGAGGCGGCAGGTTTAAAAACTAAGTCTATTGAAGATGCAGTTGCATGGGCTGATTTAGTGATGGTACTCGCCCCTGATGAACATCAAGCTAAACTTTACCGCGATAAGATTGAACCAAACCTTAAAAGTGGTGCTGCTTTGGCGTTTGCACATGGTTTTAATATTCATTTTGAACAAATTGAAGCCAAGAAAAATATTGATGTTATCATGATTGCGCCAAAAGGTCCTGGACATCTGGTACGTTCGACTTATACACAAGGTGGCGGGGTTCCCAGTTTAATTGCTATTCATCAGGATGCATCTGGGCAAGCTAAAGCCCTTGCGCTTTCTTATGCCAGTGCAAATGGTGGTGGCAGAGCAGGTGTGATTGAAACCTCTTTTCGTGAGGAAACGGAAACAGATTTATTTGGTGAACAAGCTGTGCTATGCGGTGGTGTCACCTCTTTGGCACAAGCAGGTTTTGAAACGCTGGTTGAAGCAGGTTATGCGCCAGAAATGGCTTATTTTGAATGTTTGCATGAACTAAAACTGATCGTTGATTTAATGTATGAAGGTGGTATAGCTAACATGCGTTATTCAATTTCCAATACAGCTGAATATGGCGATTTAACTCGTGGACCACGTATTATTACTGAACAAACTAAGGTTGAAATGCGTAAAATTCTCAAGGAAATTCAAAATGGTGAATTTGCGCGTGAATTTATCATGGAAAATATGACGGGTGCCGCCTCTTTCAAGGCAAAACGTCGTATTGGGCGTACACATCAACTTGAACAAGTTGGAGAAAAACTGCGTGATATGATGCCTTGGATTAAGGCTAATAAGCTGGTTGATAAAAGTAAAAATTAAGCCGTCAAATTTGAAATCCGATTTTAAAAATAATCGGATTTCTTTACTTTTTCAATACCCTATTATGATTGATGAAATAAAATCAAAACGCCCAAAAGGCATTTATCTCTTACCCAACCTTTTTACCACAGCAGCCCTATTTTCTGGTTTTTATGCCATAGTTGCAGCGATTAATGATCGTTTTGAAGCTGCAGCCATTGCCATTTTCATTGCTATGATACTTGATGGACTTGATGGGCGTGTGGCTCGTTTAACGAATACCCAAAGTGCTTTCGGGGCTGAATATGATAGTTTATCTGATTTAGTGAGTTTTGGATTAGCCCCCGCTTTACTCATGTATGAATGGTCTTTGTCCTCTTTAGTCAATGTTTCCAATTTTTTCGGTAAACTGGGTTGGTTGGCTGCTTTTGTGTATACCGCAGCAACAGCACTGCGTTTAGCCCGTTTTAATACTCAAATAGGTAAAGCAGATAAAAGTTTTTTTCAAGGGTTAGCCAGCCCAGCAGCAGCGGCAATGCTGGCTGCTTTTGTCTGGTTAAGCGTTGATCATCAATTAGAAGGGCCTTCTTTAGTTTTTCCCGCATGGTTTCTGACAGTA
>DAOVTJ010000238.1 GCA_030633165.1 Thiomargarita sp.
CCACGTCCCAGAAAAAGCAATCCTAAGATTTTGGAACGTATTGAACACATCAAAATTTGTTTACGAGAGGGCAAGGTAAAGGCTAAAGAAATCTGGGAGCATTTTACTACTCAATTAAGTATCACTATCAACAAAACACAGATTTCATTATGTCTAGCTAGTTTGGCAAAGCAAGGCATCATTGCACGTGTTAAACATGGTGAATATGGACTTGTGACAACTTGATTTCAAAGGGGATATAATGAAAGATAACCATCTTGTCGATTACCTTAATGAGGCATTGAGAGATTTGAAAATCGGGAAAGAACATTTCTATCAAAAAAATGGCGGTTGGTATTTAAAACATGATACAACTAATCGGCTGATAAAACACATGGAAATTTTGCAACGTGACGATTACAATAAAACAAAACAGGAGTTAGATAATGCTAGTTAGAAAAAGAAATGGTAAAGAAGTAACATTTGATATAAAGAAAATTGAGTTTGTTATTGATAAAGCCAAGGATGCCAATTTTAAAGGTGTGACCACTGCGGAATTAGCGTACATGGCAACAAAGGCATTGCCTAATGATTACGTTATAGATATCGAAGATATTCAAGATGCAATCTTGATCACATTAGCACATCATGATGTAAATAGTGCAGTAGCTTTCGCACGTTATCGCACATTGCACGCTAAGAAACGTAATCAATTAATAGATCCCGTCACTACTATTGAAGAATATTTAGAAAAGGGTGATTGGCGGGTCAAAGAAAATAGCAATCAAAATTTTTGCTATGGTGGACTTGTAAACAATACCGTCGGTAAGGTCTTTGCTAATTACTGGTTAGATAAAGTTTTCTCTGAAGAAGCGGGTCAGTACCACAGAAATGGGGATGTTCATATTCACGATCTCGGTACCTTAGCTACTTATTGTACGGGGTATTCATTGCGTGAATTGTTATATTATGGATTCAATGGGGTCAAAAAGAACATAGCAGCAAAGCCGCCAAAACATTTATCAGCAGCGTTGGGTCAAATGGCTAATTTCTTTGGTGCTATGCAAAACGAGCAGGCGGGTGCTGTGTCATTTAGCAGTGTCGACACGTTCCTAGCACCTTATATACGCAATGATAGCCTGTCATTTAAGGACGTGAAACAAGAAGTGCAAGAATTTGTATTCGCTATGAATGTGAATAACCGTTGGGGTGCCCAAACCGTATTCAGTAATATCACTTTTGATGATGTTTGCCCTGAAGATTTAACAGGATTAAATCCTGTGATCGGGGGTAAAAATGTCTATTATACCTACGGTGACTTACAACGTGAAATTGATATGATTGGACGTGCATTTTTTGAAGTATTTAAGGAAGGCGATGCAAACGGCGTACCCTTTACTTTTCCGATTCCTACTATCAATGTGACTAATGATTTTCAATGGGATTCACCTAAGAATGATTTGATTTTTGAAGTAACCGCAAAATACGGTACCCCTTACTTCAGCAATTTTGTAAATTCTGATATGAAGCCAAATATGGTACGTTCAATGTGCTGTCGTCTTAGATTGGATTTAGCACAGCTTGAAATGCGTGGTAATGGATTGTTTGGGGCTGGTGAAAAAACAGGAAGCCTTGGCGTGTACACTGTCAACATGGCTCGTATTGGGTATGTGCATAAAGGTGATAAGGGTTTAACTAAGGTATACCAAAGGCTTGAGGAATTACTTGAAGTGGGCAAGGATACACTGGAAAAGAAGCGTGAATTTCTAAAGAAGCATTTAAAGAAAGGCCTGTATCCTTACACGAAAAAATTCTTAGGTAGCTTTAAAAACCACTTCTCAACAATCGGGATCAACGGTGTCAATGAATTTGTGTTAAACTTTACCGACGGTGAGTACGATATCACCGATCCCCGTGGTAAACAGATGGCATTGGATATCCTTGACTTTATTCGTGAGAGACTCGTGGTATTTCAAGAAGAAACTGGTCATATGTATAATCTGGAAGCAACGCCAGCTGAGGGTGCGACGTATCGGTTTGCTATGGAAGATATAAAACGATATCCTGACATTATCCAAGCGGGTACAGATGATAATCCGTACTATACAAATAGCACACAAGCACCTGTTGATTTCACCGACGATCCTTATGAGATGTTAGAGCATCAAGATGCATTGCAAGTGAAATATACAGGCGGTACAGTGCAGCATTTATACACTGGGCAAAAAATGACGGGTGGGCAAGTAAAAGAACTCATTAGAAAGGCTTGCACTAAATTCAAATTGCCTTATCTAACAATATCCCCAATATTCTCAATATGCCCTACGCATGGTCACATAAACGGAGAGCATGAAACTTGCCCTGATTGTGGGAGTCCTTGCGTCGTTATGACGCGTGTCATGGGATACTTTAGGCCTGTTGAATCCTTTAATCCTGGTAAACAATCTGAATTTAATGAACGTGTTGAACTGAAATTGTAGTCTAATTATAAGCGGGCTTTATGGCTCGCTTGATAGGAGTAGGTATGAAAAAAGTAGAATTTTATTGCAATGATAAAGACTGTATATTGCCATTGCATGATAAACTAACAGTGATTATCGGGGCAACTGAGGACTATATAAGGTTTTCAATTCTCAAAGCAGTCTGCAAAGCTACAGAGGATATAGGCAAAGGGATAGAGGGCACTGCTGCAAGCCTTATAGAAGATTTTGAACATCCAAAGGCCACCGCTATGAAATCATTGTTATTTTTGATTCAACGAGAAGTGTCAAACTGGGGTTCTGAAAAACCTGCTATATTTATTAGTGATGGTGTGATGACAAAAATTTCATTGCAAGAAGAATATGACGTTATAGGAATCCTGCAATCAACTTTCCCAACAGTACAGTTTGTAATATTCACTAAGTCTCCAATAATAGTATCAACCATACAACCTGAGAATTTGTTGTATTTTAGATACGGTAAGATAACGCAAAATATGCAACCCACTTTTGGGCGTGACATAAATTCTATTCTCACTGATATCTTTAGGGTTCAATGTCGCCCTAAATGGGCTGTTGAGAAAATAGAACATTGTTTTTATTTGTTAGACAATAAGCATTATCAAGAGGCTGAAATAGAGATTGAACTGCTTATTAAAGATTTAGGTAGCGATGATCCTGATATCGTTTATATGCAAAGTATATTGAGTTTTTAGGGTGGTGATTATCCTAGTGACAACAAGGAATCCGATCAGATTGATGTATTTATAAAGGCTATGGAGAAAAATGGAATAATGAACAATGATTAATCCATTTTTCTCACAGATTCAAAAATTATATCTTTCCGATAACCTACCATGGGTTATTGGATACAGTGGTGGCATCGTTACCATTGTCGGACGATCCGTGATTTACTTGGTTGTGAACAAAAGCATAGTACGATGTCGCGACGGGCTGGTTTGTTTGATGAGCTTGTGGATATTCTAGAAAGGAATGCTTTTGATAATGAAATAGATGCA
>DAOVTJ010000117.1 GCA_030633165.1 Thiomargarita sp.
ATATTTATATGAATTCTCTTGTAATACTTTGATAATTTTTACTATTTTTGGTGAAATTAAGAGGTAATTATTTGATAATCTATATTCATGATTGGCACTGATTTTATTGGTTTTAGTCTTTATTAATAAATGCTGACTTAAATTTTTTTGTATTATTAAATCGCTTTCCCCACAAATTAATAAACAGTTGTCATGGTCAATATATTCAGTTATATTATTAATATAATACTGTTGTATATTATCATGTCGTAAAGATGTTTTATTATTATAATAAATGACTGGATTAGTTTCATAACAAATCACATTTTTTTCTTTTAATGATTTTTGATTATCTAAATAATAATTACTATTTATGATTATAACATCTTTAAGATTAGCAGCTGTCAAAATATCATTTAACTCTGCAATATAAAAGCTATTTGGCTCTATTAAAAAAGATTTTATCAATTTTTTTGTTTGGCGATATAGTAATTTGATGTATTGCTTAGTTAATACAAAATAATTTTTATCATATTTTGCACATTCTATCAAATATTCAGGATAAGTTCTCAGCACGCCTTTTGCGTGCCAAACGATACCTTTTTTCGTATATTGAGTATCATTGTAAATATTATCAAGAGGGAAAAATTTTATTTTATCTTTTAAAGATAAATAGGTTGTAAATGCCATTTCTTGATCTATGCACGTTATCACATTGGCCTCTTTTACAAAGATTACGGGATCTTTTTTTGTATCAAGATAGTTTTGAATATTTTGTTTTAACTGTTTCGCATATTGAGCCATCACAGTATTGTTTTTGATAGCTATACAGCCATTATTCATAATTCCACCAAATTCATCGGTAGTTGGACCTTTGATACGATTAAAGGGATGATATCTAAACATTAAATCATAATTTTGAAGTTCTTTATATAGATTTATAATCGTGCCCTTTAAAACAATATCAGCATCCAGATATATTATATTTTCATTAATTTTCTTTTCATTGAGTAACCAATCAAAAATAAAAGTCATCATGACATACATGTATGATCTATACTGTTCTTGGGGTATATCGAATATCCTAAAGTCAATCGTAGTATTTGAATGCCATTTTAATATATCTTCTTTGACAGTATCATCACAATTAACCAAAAAAAGATATACTTTCTCATCTGGCATATATTTACTTATACTTTGCAATAAATACTGACATTCTTTGTAAAGATAGTTTTTATCTACTATTGTTGTTATCATTTTAAATATTTTAAGATTTGTTGCGCCACTTTTTCACATTTTGAGATTTCCAATTCTGGATAAATCGGTAAACTTAATATATGAGAAACGACTTTTTCTGTTGAAAGTAAGGGTAATGGGCATAAATGCTTATCAGAAAAGGCATCTTGTTGATGAATAGGTTTAGGATAATGAATTGATGTCCCTATACTTTGATCTTTTAAATAGGAACGTAAAGCATCGCGCTCTTTCACTTGTATTACATATTGGTGATATACCGATTGATTGCCATTGGTAATTTTGGGTAAAATGATACACTCATTTTGAGATAAGATATTATTATATACTTTGGCAATCTGACGACGTAATTCATTTTCAGTATTCAGATGTGGTAATTTGACACGCAAAATGGCAGCTTGTAATTCATCTAAGCGGCTGTTTATGCCACCAGTAATATCACTGATATAACGCTCTCGCCAACCATATTCTCGTAGCCACATTAATTTTTCTGCCAATTTCTTATCATTAGTGGTAACAATACCGCCATCTCCCAAAGCACCTAAATTCTTTGTAGGATAAAAGCTAAAGCAAGCGAGATCACCCCAAGTTCCAACTTTGCGACCATGACACGTGGCACCATGTGCTTGTGCACAATCTTCAATGACAAATAAGTTATATTGATGGCTAATGTCTAAAATTTCTGGCATATTAGCTGCTTGTCCATAAAGATGTACTGGAATAACAGCTTTTGGTTTTTTATATTTCCACGTTCTCAATAATTCTTTGAGAAATTGAGGCGCCATTGTGAATGTATTTGGTTCAATATCCACAAATAAGGGTTTAGCACCCGTTCGTGCAATGGCAGCGGCTGTTGCGACTGCAGTATGGGAAACAGTCACAACAAAATCTCCTTGACCGATTCCACAGGTGCGTAATGCTAATTCTAAAGCATCTGTACCACTTGCGACACCTACCGCATGAGCAATATCCATATTTTGAGCAAATTCTTGTTCAAATGATAACACTTCATTGCCAAGAATATACCAGCCGCTTTCCAAAACTTGTTTGATAGCTCTATCAATTTCTGTTTTGTGGGAGATATAGTTGGCTTTAGGGTTTGATTGATAAATCATAAATAAGCGGTGCCATATTTCTTATAATAACGAATTGTTTGTTCTAATCCTTCACGTAGAGATATCTTTGGCTGCCAGCCCAGTGTTTTTTTAATCAACTGATAATCTGAGTAATAATCACCAATATCAATTTTCTTACGTGCTTCTGGGAATTCTC
Organism: Thiomargarita sp.; assembly: GCA_030633165.1. GTDB lineage: Bacteria > Pseudomonadota > Gammaproteobacteria > Beggiatoales > Beggiatoaceae > DAOVZS01. The sequence goes on from DAOVTJ010000117.1 coordinate 2,506, forward strand.
GAATTTCAAAAGTGCCCATTTTTGCCACTTCTATAAATAGTTTTGCGAATTGTTTTAAACTGATAACTTCATTACTACCTAAATTAAAAATTTTACCCTCTGCATTTTTATTTGTTGCGGCGATTAAAAAGGCATCAACAACATCTTCAACATAATTAAAGTCTCGTAATTGTTCTCCACCCCAAACTTCAAAAGGTTTGCCTTGTAATACTTGTCGAATCCAAATACCGAAAAAAGTTTGACGTGCATCTTTAATTCGCATCCCAGGACCGTATGTATTGGTTAATCGTAGGGCACAAGCACGAATACCATAAACATTATTATATAAAATATGATAATTTTCACCCGCAAGTTTATTAATACCATTGATATCAATGGGACGTATCGGATGTTTTTCATCAACAGGTAGATAATCAGGTTTACCATAAAGTTGACGGGTACTGGCAAATACAATTTTTACTTTTGAATTGTATTGACGAAAGGCTTCTAAAATAGAGAGTTGTGCTTTACTGTTAATTTCCAAATCAGAAAATGGATCTTGCATAGAATCCATGTGACTTGTTTGCCCTGCTAAATTAAATAGAAAATCTATTTCGTTTACCAAATATCTCATACTATAAGAATCACGCACATCAGAGATATTAATTTTCACTTTATCTTTTATATCAGCAATATTTCTTAGGTTACCGCCGTATTCAGGGATTAAAGAATCAACTAAAGTGACATTTGCACCTCAAGAAACTAGTTTTCTTGCTAGACATGAACCTATAAATCCTAGTCCACCTGTAATAAGTATATTTTTATTTTTGAACATAAAGTACTTGTCATTTTTTGTTCTGTACAATGGTTATTTAAAATTTTGGTATTACCAAATTCCCCGTGTATCAATAACTACTTTAGTATTTAAGCGATTAGGTGATATTTTTTTAAATTCTTTATGATCCACTAAGGCAACAATGGTGTTCGCTCTTTCTAAAGCTTCGTCTAATTTCACCAATTTTGCCCCTTTTTCTGCTAACTTTTTGGGCAATTTTTTGATATTGGGTTCAACAACAAGAACTTCACCGATCCTTTGTTCTAAAATTTGTTGCGTAATATCTAAAGCTGGACTTTCACGTAAATCATCAATATCGGCTTTAAAGGCTAAACCTAAACAAGCAATGAGGGGGCGTTTAAATTCATCTGCTGCTGTTCTAATTTTTTCTAAGACATGATTAGGCTTGCTATCATTAATTTCTCTCGCATTACGAATAAGACGTGCTTCTTCAGGCGCTGAATCAACAATAAACCAAGGATCAATGGCAATACAATGTCCACCGACACCAGGACCAGGTTTTAATATATTGACTCGGGGATGACGATTTGCCAGTTTAATCAATTCCCAAACATCAATCTTTAATTTATCACAAATCATGGAAAGTTCATTGGCAAATGCAATATTAACATCACGAAAAGCATTTTCTGTCAATTTGCTCATTTCAGCAGTACGTGCATTAGTTGTTATACACTCCCCGCGTACAAAAGTTTGATAGAGTGCTGTTGCTAATGCTGAACATTTTGCCGTCATACCACCAATAATCCGATCATTAGCGACTAATTCTTGGAGGACATAACCAGGTAAAACTCGTTCTGGGCAATGGGCTACTTTAATATTTGCCTTCTCGCCTGTTTGTTGTGGAAATGTCAAATCTGGACGTGCTTGTGCTAACCATTCAGCCAATTTTTCTGTGGTGCCAACTGGAGAAGTTGATTCTAAAATGACTAAATTTCCATTTTCTAAAACTGGGGCAATGGCAAGAGCCGCTTGTTCTATATAAGAAATATCGGGTTGATGAGTGCTAGTCAATGGTGTAGGCACTGCTATTAAAAAAGCATCTGCTTTTTCAGGTATAGTGGTCGCACGTAACTTACCCATTGTCACCACACTTTTGACGACAATATCCAAATCTGGTTCAACAATATGAATATTACCTTGATTAATCGTCTCAACAGCTTTTTGAGACACATCCACACCAATAACCTCAAATCCACGCGAGGCGATAACAGCTGCTGTGGGTAAACCAATGTATCCTAAACCAATAACGGATATTTTCTTAAATTCCATGAATTTGTTTTAAGGTCTTAATTATTTTTAAACTGGCTGTCCCATCCCCATAAGGATTATGAGCAAAAGTCATTTTTTTATAACGGGCTGTATTATATAATAAATTTTCACATTCTGAGATTATTTTCTGTTTATCTGTTCCCACTAATATGACTGCTTCTGGACGTTCTGTTATCTCACGCATGACTAAAACAGGTTTTCCAAGTGCTGGGGCTTCCTCTTGAATTCCACCAGAATCGGTTAGAATCAAATAGGCTTGATTCATTAAATAGACAAAGGATAAATAATCTAAGGGTTTAATGAGGTGAATATTTTGGCAATGACCCAATATTCGTAAGACAGGTTCTCTGACATGGGGATTAAGATGAACAGGATAAACGATTTGTAAGTCGTTACGTTGGGCAAGTTCTTTTAGTGCATAACAAATATTTTCAAAGCCATTGCCAAAATTTTCTCGTCTATGCCCTGTGACTAGCAATAATCGTTTTTCCTGAGATAAGAATGAAAATTGTTCTTGAAGATGTGATGAATATTTGAGTTTATCGACAATTTCTAATAAAGCATCAATAACGGTGTTACCCGTAATATAGATACTTTTTTCCGTCACGCCTTCTGCTAATAAATTTTCTTTTGCTTTTTGTGTCGGGGCAAAATGTAAATCTGCAATATCTGCTGTTAATTTTCGATTAATTTCTTCTGGAAATGGTGCGTAGATATTTCCAGTACGCAATCCTGCTTCAACATGTCCAACGGGTATTTGTTGATAATATGCTGCCAGTGTTGTTGCAAATGTCGTTGTTGTGTCACCATGCACCAATATTCTATCCGCTTGAAAATCTTTTAAAACATCTTTTAAGCCGATTAAAACAGCAGATGTTACATCAGTTAAATCTTGCCCAGTTTGCATGATGTTTAAGTCATAATCTGGTTTGATGGCAAACAAGTCTAAAACTTGATCCAACATTTCACGGTGTTGAGCGGTGACACAAATTTTTGAGTCAATATTTTTTTCGGCATTAAGGGCTTTAACCACTGGTGCCATTTTTATGGCTTCAGGGCGGGTGCCGAAAACCGTTAGTATTTTCAATTTATTTTACAAAATTAAGTAATAGGTTGAAAAATCAATAATTTAGTATATAAGCAATTCCTATGATATTTTCTTTTTTCAAAGGATTAAAAAGTTAAAAGTTTTTCCTTTTCCTCACAAAATTTATCAATATTATCAACCACAATCAGATTTTCATCTCTTCTTTGAGCATCAAAAGTAAATAATTGAGCTGTTTGTAAAGTATTCATATTAATAATAATTTTCTTTTGATACCCATTTTTTTGACAGGCTTGCAGTAATAATTGAATAGCACTTTCCAATGTTTCATTTTCTTTCTGTATCCGTACGGGAATAGGTTTGAATGATTGTTTTGTTTTTAAAAAACCGTCAATTCCTTTGTTTCTTTGAACTGGAATAATATGCAAACGATTTAAAATTTCTAAAATCTTAGGATCTTGATTTATGTATGATTCTTTTCCATTTTTCAATAAATTGGACTCCGTTTTTATTGGATTATCCAATCTTTTTTTTGAAAGTTCAATTGCTTCATGTGATTGATCTAAGCCAATATATTTTCTTTTTAAAAGTTTTGAAGCAACAAGAGTTGTTCCGCTTCCACAAAAAGGATCTAAAACAGTATCTCCTTCATCAGTAACAAGTTTAATAATTCTTTCTAAAAGTACAATTGGTTTTTGAGTTGGGTAACCAACTCTTTCTTTTGCTTTTGGATTTAAGTATGGAATTTCCCAAACATCAGAAAGAGGAACACCTTTTTTTTCTTTTATCAGTTCAACATTTCCATTCTCAGAAGTTTTATAAACTGTTTTGCCGTTTTTGTCTCTCACTCTTTTTTGGAAAATTTGATCAATATTTGTTGTCGGAGAATAATCAGTATAAACAGGATTAAACTTAAAATCTTTTGTTTTGCTGTAAAAGAAAATAACTTGATGAGCATTTAAAAGCCCTTTTTTTGCATTTGACCACCTTTTATATGACCAAATAATTTCACTTTGAAAATTTGTTACTCCAAAAATATCATCAAGGGCAATTCTTAAATAATGAGAAGCAGACCTATCACAATGTAAAAAAAGACTTCCAGTATTTTTTAAAACTTTTTGACACTCTTTTAATCTTTCTTGAATATAATTTTTGTAAGTATTTATATCATCCCAACTATCCTCAAAAGAATATTCTTTATTGTTTTTATTTTTGAGTATTTGTTTTTTTTGAGTGAAAAAAGGCGGATCAAGATAAATCAAATCAATAGAGCTTTGCTCTATTTGTTGTAATTCTGTTTTACAATCTCCATGTATTAGCATAATTTAGTTTAAAAATAAATTTATTCTTTTTCTTTTGCTATATCTTCAAGAATTTGTAGTAAATCAACACCAGTTTCTTTTTTGATAAAATCCCAAGCACCATCTCCAAAATAATATTCTCCCTCCAAGCCCAGATACAGTGTTTTTAGGGTGTCTTGAATTTTCATTGCCTGACTTCTGTTTGGATAATAAAACATGATACGAATTGGTTTATATCCAGCATTTTTCACATTTTTAACTCTTGTGTGTTCTTTGGTGATATGATCTCCATCCGTTGTTGCATCTCTCCATTTTATTTCATAAGCCTCATTATCAACCAAACAATCAATTTCAAAAGTTTTAGGTCTTGAACCAAGTTTATTCGGAATTTTTACTTTTCTTTGTGTGTCTTCAAATTTTTCTTCAAAACAAAGAATTGTAGCTTCTTCTAAAAAAGAACCTGCATATTTATAAAGAAAACGACCTTTGTTCTGGTAAACGTCAATCATTTTTCCTTCTTTTGAAGTTACTCCTAAAACTCGATAAATCAAATAATGTGAATTATTATCTTGTTCCATTTCTGCAACACGAACATCCATTTTATTCTTTAAATTTTCAGAGTAAGTATTTGCAAGTTCAAGAATTTTATCTTTGATAGTCATAATTTTGTAAAAGTTAATTGGTTAAATATTACACCTATCAATAATAATTATACGTTATTAACGTAGTTAATCGACGTTGTATCACCATGCACCAATATTCTATCCGCTTGAAAATCTTTTAAAACATCTTTTAAGCCGATTAAAACTGCAG
>DAOVTJ010000220.1 GCA_030633165.1 Thiomargarita sp.
ATTCTGCAAAAGTAGCGAATGCTAAACAATTGGCACGTTGGGTAGGTAATTTTGAGCCATCTGATGAAAATTCAAATGAGATTAATCCAAATCATCCAAAAGATCTCGCGCCTGATTGTCAAATCATTCACTTTCATTGGGCACCAGGAGATAAATTATTACTTTGTTCCGATGGCGTACATGATTTTTTGACAGATAATGAAATTGCCGCGATTTTAAAAGATTCTAATGATCCCGAAGCGATTGCGCAGCGGCTTGTTAATGAGGCAATAACGGTGCAAGATACTCAAGGCATAGGGGATAATGTTACTGCATTAGTGGTGTTAGCTAAGGCTCGAGTAAAACTACCTCAATTAGTTTCTTTTTATCGGGAGTTTGAGAAACATTATCCTTTTGTTTTTTTGAAAAAAAATAGGTGATAAAAAAATGGAAGCATTAAATATAAACATTAAAACATTAATCAAAACTGTTCCACTTGTTAATGAAGAAACACAAAACTCAATTCTTATTCGCCTCGAAGCTGAAAAAAGCGTGAATTTTGGGAAAACAGAAACAAAAATTGCATTATTATTAGATAATAGTGGTTCCATGATTGGAAAACCACAGGCGGATGTCGTTAAAACTTTAGGAGAATTGATTAAGCATTTTCGTTCGACTGACTGGATTACTGGTGTGGCATTTGGCACTGATGCTAAGACTTTTTATCCTCTTTCAAATAAGCATAAAAACCTTCAGAAATGGTCTGATTTGAATTTTTATCAATCTAATGTGGGAGTGAGTGGTACAACAAACATGGCAGATGCTTTTAAACATGCACTTTGTGAATTGACAAAAGACGATAAAAATAGCTTAAAGCGTATATTGATTCTTACAGATGGTATGCCTGGATTAAAGACTGCAGCATTACAAGCAGCCAAGCAGTGTATTGAACAAAATATTGCAATTACTGGTTTAGGTTTTGGTCATTATGATTCTGATTTTATGAATAAACTGTGTGCATTAAGTAATGATACAGTATGGGATATGCGTGATTCAAGTGAGGGTTTTACTTATTTATTGGATCGTATTAAAGCGATCCAAGATCAAGTGGCGGATAATATTCGCTTGGAAGTAAAATTTAATGGAAAACACAGGGCTATTGATTCTTATACTGTACATCCACAAGCGACTTATAATGGTAAAATTCATTTAGATGCTAATCGTATCTGGCAGCAATCCCTATTACCAATGCAACATAAAGATGGTTTAGAGGTTTTATTTAATGTCAAACATCCACAACTCACACCTGGTAGAAAAATTTTTGCACAAGTCACCGTTTATTATGATATACCTTCTATAGGTGTTCGTAATCAAAAATTATCAAAAGAAATTTTTGTTGAATACAGTAATACGGAAACGATGATTTCGGCTATGGATACGGAAGTAAAAGCACGTGTTAATGATGCTTTTGTTGAATCACAGCGTATAAAAGCAGAACAAGCCCGCAAATCTGGTGATGTTGATAAAGCAGTTAAACTGTGGGGTACGATTAAAAAACGTGGAAATTCGGATATGCAATGTATTGCAGAGGGTACAATAAAAAAATTAAAAGGGGGCACATTAACCGAGTCAGATGCTCGCCAAGCAGCTGCTGGTACTCAGAAGAAATTGAGAAGCACATAAAATGTCCTTATTTCTCCTAGGTACAAGTTTAACGTCGTTGAATGGAATGATGATTTGCTGCTTATCTCTAACTCATTAATTCCATTCAACTACACCCGCCAATTGATTAAAGAATATAACCCCGTTCTTCATGTAGCACAATATCTAAACCTTCAATCTCTTCTTCTTTGGAAACACGCAAGCCAATAAGACGATCGACTAGTTTGAGAATAAGAAAAGTGATCACTGCTGTGTAGACAAGTGTTGAAATAACACCGATAAATTGAATACCTACTTGTTGACTTATACTGGAAACGCCTTCTGCAAAGCCACGACCACTGAAAATACCCAATTCAGTTGAGGCAAAAACACCTGCTAATAAAGTCCCCAGTATTCCACCTACACCATGTACAGGAAAAACATCTAAAGAATCATCTATTTTCAGCAGATGTTTGATAAAGTTAGTCGCGCCAAAACAAATGAATCCTGCGGTGAAACCAATAATCAGTGCGCCTGCTGGTCCAACGAAACCTGAGGCAGGGGTACTCGTGCACAAACCTGCTACCATACCTGTGACTATACCCAACACACTAGGCTTGCCATATTTTATCCACTCTGCCAACATCCAAGCCATAGCCCCAGCAGAAGCGGAAATATGTGTAACCATCATAGCCATACCAGCATTGCCATTCGCAGCAAGAGCACTGCCTCCATTAAAGCCAAACCATCCGACCCAGAGCATACCAGCCCCTGCTACTGTAATAGTTAAGTTATGCGGTGGCATTGCCGTATGTGGAAATCCATGACGTTTTCCCATAACTAGAGCCGCAACTAGAGCCGCTATACCCGCTGTCACATGTACTACTGTCCCCCCCGCAAAATCTAGTAATCCCATTTGTTGTAGCCAGCCCCCGCCCCATACCCAATGGGTAATCGGTGCATAAACAAAAGTTACCCAAAGCGCACTAAAAAGTAACATGGCTGAAAATTTCATACGTTCCGCAAAAGCACCCACAATCAGTGCTGGGGTAATAATGGCAAAGGTCAGTTGAAACATAGAAAATACTGTCTCTGGAATATCACCGACCATGGAATTTTCACCGACACCTGCCATGAACATCTTACTGAAATCACCAATCCAATTATTCCCTTCTCCAAAGGCAAGACTATAAAGATACATGACCCATAGGATTGACACCATAGCAGTAATAGCAAAGCATTGCATTAGCACTGATAAAACATTTTTGCTACGTACAATCCCGCCATAAAAAAAGGCTAGCCCTGGTATCGTCATAAATAATACCAGTGCTGTTGCAGTCAATATCCAAGCGGTATTTCCCGTATTCAGTGTCTCTTGAGCAAAAGTCACAGAAGGTAATAGCAATATTATCAGCAAAAAAGCCCGTTGAAATATATAATTTTTCATCTAAAGTGCATCTTGCCCCATATCACCAGTACGAATGCGAATTGTTTGTTCAAGTGCATGAACAAAAATTTTCCCATCTCCAATTTTACCTGTATTTGCAGATTTTGTTATCGCATCAATGACTTTATCAAGATCATGCTCACTGACCGCAGCCTCAATCTTCACTTTTGGTAAAAAATCTACAACATATTCGGCACCACGGTATAATTCGGTATGACCTTGTTGATGACCAAAACCTTTGACTTCAGTTACAGTCATACCTTGTACACCAACTTCAGAAAGAGCCTCTCGTACATCATCGAGTTTAAAAGGCTTAATAATGGCAGTGACCATCTTCATAAAATAATTCTCCTATAATCAAAAAACAATCATCGGTTAAAGAATATAACCGCGTTCTTCATGAAGTGCAATATCCAAACCTTCACTTTCTTGCTCTTCATCAACACGTAAACCAATCGTTATATCTATCATCTTGAGGATAATAAAACTCATAATTGCGGTAAACAGGGCAGTTGCGCCAATACCAATAAGTTGTGCTACAATTTGTTCAACCATTGTGCTATTACCTTCGCCAAAACCTACCCCTCCCAAACTAGTGGCCGCAAAAACACCTGTTAAAATTGCACCGATAATACCACCAACTGCATGTACACCAAAAACATCTAAGGTGTCATCATAGCCAAAGATACGTTTTAACTTAGTGGCTACAATAAAACACCCTATACCTGAAATTCCACCAATAACCAAAGCCCCCATAGGCCCGACAGATCCAGCGGCTGGCGTAATAGCGACGAGTCCTGCCACGGCACCAGAAGCGATACCAAGTACACTAGGCTTGCCATGTGATACCCATTCACTAAACATCCAAGCAAGTGCTGCGGATGCACTAGCAATTTGGGTTACCGCCATTGCCATACCTGCCACACCATCAGCTGCTAATTGGCTACCCGCATTAAAA
>DAOVTJ010000168.1 GCA_030633165.1 Thiomargarita sp.
AATGTATTTACCAATAAAAGTACCTAATTATACGACTTTAAGTCGTCGGCAATCTAAGTTAGCAGTTGAAATTCCTTCTTTCCAAATGAATCACGACATATTGTTATTGATTCAACGGGTTTAAAATTTTTTGGTGAAGGCGAATGGAAAGTTCGCCAACATGGATACGATAAAAGACGTACTTAGAGAAAATTACATTTAGGAGTAGATGAAAGCACTCAAGAGATAGTCGCTTCTATTGTAACAACTAATGATATAAAAGATAGCCAAGTTCTTGGCGAATTGCTAGATCAAGTTGATGATATTAGTCAAGTTTCAGCTGATGGGCGAGATAGTTTTGAGTGTTATCAACGAATACTTGAACGAGAAGCAGAACCTGTTATTCCACCTAGAAATGATGCCATTGAAAGAGCAGAATCAGATGAAAAACCAGAAATTGCGGCACGTAATCAAGTTGTTAGAAAAGTAAAAGGAAGCAAAATTTGGAAAGAAGAAAGTGCTTATCATCGTCGTTCTCTTGCAGAAACAGCTATGTTTAGAATCAAAACTTTGTTCGGAAATCAACTCAAAGCTCGACTCTTTGAAAGCCAAGCATTTGTTCGTTGTGTGGTTCTTAATTCTATGACAGCACTCGGAATGCCTGATTCTTATCCTGTGTAATTTACCAAGTTCTTTGACCTAGATCGGTTTCATTTTTTTTTGAATTTCTGCAACAACGCCATAGGTTATCATAAAAATATTATTTTAGATAAATTCATGACCCTATCACACTATTACTGGGCAAGAAAAACACCCTACAACAAATTCCGAATTTCCCTCAACGCCACAGATAACATAGCCAAATAAGGCTTTTCAACATGTGAAATCTCTGATAAAACTTGTTGACACCGAGCAATTTGGCTTTGATTTTTAGACATCCATAAATCGATATCACCTTCAGTTTGTAATACTACAGTTGTGAGTTCGCGGTGTGTGCGAGATAATTCATCACGTAAAGCGGAACGTGATAAAGCTGTCCACCGATTGTCTCGGGGTAAATTACTAATATGTTTACGAAGCCAATGTAATTTTAAACGGCTTGCTAATAGAAAATGCACTGAGGCGACTTTTTCTAAAGAAATGCCGACTGTATTTGTCACTTCAACAATATCTAATGCCGATAACCAAATTTCTAAACGAGCAATGCGGTTCGCTAAACCCACAGGTACGCCAGATTTGACTAGTTTTTGAACGGATTCTTCTAAAGATTCACGTTCCACTGTGTCTATTAAACTCAAAAGACTCGCCACTAATTGATTGACACCTGGGCGAAGCGCATTTATCGTATGCCTTATATCTAAAGGCATTTTGTGATGACATAATAGCCAACGAGAAGTACGCTCAACTTGTTGACGAGTACTGATCATCAGCTGCGTTTGGATATCAGCATCAATTTCATTATCCAAAGATTCAATTTCTGAACAAATATTTTGTATATTGAAAATCTCACAAGATATCAAAAAGGCTGACACAATATCGGTGATTTTCTTCCCTGTTTCTTCTTCTAACATGTAAACAAAGACAATGCCACCACGATTAACCACTAAATTACTCAACTGAGTCGCGATGATTTCACGGTGTAAGCGGTGGGAAGCAATTTCTTTGCTAAATCGTTGCGGTAAAGGAGAGGGAAAATAATTTTTTAGCAGATTTTGGAAATAAGGCTTTTCCAATAAATCTGATTCTAAAAGCGCTTGATATAAGGTAATTTTGCTATAAGATAATAAGACACAAAGCTCTGGAGAAGTGAGTCCTTGTTGTGCTGCTCCTCGTTCGACCAATGTTTTTTGACTGGGTAAAAATTCTAAAGCACGATCTAATTGCCCTTCTCTTTCTAAATGACGAATAAAACGCGTATGCAAATCAAGCAATTGGGGAGAAAGTACTAAAGGAATTTGCAATCCTTGTGTTTGTAAGTAATTGTTCTTTAAGACTGAATTTGATACCATTTCTGTCATTTCAGCCAATAATTCATTTCTGTGAGTGATATCATTCAACAGAATTTTGATATTGACTTCATGATCAGAGCAATCGACACCGCCTGAATTATCTATCGCATCTGTGTAAATACGACCACCGCTAAGCGCGTACTCAATTCGCCCCAGTTGGGTAAAACCGAGATTTCCGCCTTCACCGACAACTTTACAGCGTAAAGCTTTGCCATTAATACGTAACGCATCATTAGTTTTATCGCCAACATCAAGATGATGCTCTGTTTCTGCCTTCACATAAGTGCCAATGCCGCCATTCCATAATAAATCCACTGGTGCACATAACATGGCTTGGATTAATTTATTAGGGCTGAGAGATGTGGCTTGTATATCTAAGACTTTTTGCACTTGTGGTGATAACGTAATAGATTTACTACGGCGTGAAAATACGCCGCCACCTTGAGAAATTAAATGAGAATCATAATCTGCCCAAGTGGAACGAGGGAGATTAAATAAACGTTGACGCTCTTGAAAACTATTTTTTGGATTTGGATCTAAAAAAATGTGTAGATGATTAAAAGCACCGACAAGTTTAATGTGTTCAGATAATAACATGCCATTTCCAAAAACATCCCCAGACATGTCACCGATACCGATCACCGTAAAATCTTGAGTTTGAGTATTAACACCAAAATCACGAAAATGTCGTTTGACAGATTCCCAAGCACCGCGTGCGGTGATCGCCATTTTTTTATGATCATAGCCACTAGAGCCGCCAGAAGCAAAGGCATCACCGAGCCAATAATTATATTCTTTGGCAATTTCATTAGCAGTGTCAGAAAAAGTAGCGGTGCCTTTATCAGCGGCAACAACTAAATAGGGATCATCATCATCATGTCTCACGACATTTTCAGGTGGAACGATTTTGCCATCAACGATATTATCAGTTAAATCTAATAATCCTCGAATAAAAGTCTTATAACAATCAATACCTTGACCGCGTTTTGCAACAAAACCGCCTTTAGAGCCCACAGGGATAATGACAGCATTTTTGACTCTTTGTGCTTTTACTAATCCAAGAATTTCTGTCCGAAAATCTTCAAGACGATCTGACCAACGTAAACCACCACGTGCAACTTTTCCTCCCCGTAAATGGACGCCTTCAACATTTGGAGAATAGACAAAAATCTCAAACATTGGGCGAGGTTCGGGTAAATCTGGGACTTTACTGGGATCAAGCTTAAATGAAAGATAAGCTTTATTTTGAAAATAATTGGTTCGCAAAGTCGCCATGATTATGCTTAAAAATAATCGCAAAATTCGATCTTCATCCAAACTTTCTACGCTATCTAGTGATTTTTGGATTGCTATGACTAGATTATCTGTGTTTTGTGATAATTTGCACCGTGCATAAAAGAGTTTGAGTAAATCCACCGCTATGGTGTGATTATTAACTAAGGCTTGTTCAACATAAAACTGACTAAATTTAGCACCGGTTTGTCGTAAATATTTCCAATAAGCGCGGAAAATCATAATTTCACGCCATGTTAATTTGGCTAAGGCGAGACGATTAAAGCCATCATTTTCAATATCTCCACACCAAACGCGTTCAAATACTTCTTCAAACACCGTTTTGATTTGCCCAATATCTAATGATTTATCATTGTGTTGTAAACCAAAATCTTGAATCCAAACGGGAGGGACGTGATAAGCGCGTTCACTGAGTACTTTTACACCCATGTTTTCTAGCATGGGTAAAACTTCAGAAAGAGAAAGATGATTTTTGGGATGAAATAATTTAAATCGAAGATTACCGTATAAATTCATGCCTAAACCATTGATTTTTTCTATTTTTTCAATATCATCTAGGGCTTCTTCGGCAGAAAAATCTGCTCGGTATGCGACAGGAAAAGCATCTTTATAACGCTGAAATAAATGATTACCTTGTTTATCGCCGTGTTGTTGAAGTAAGGTTTGATGTAAAACATCTGACCATTCACGAGTGACTTCAAACAGTTTTTTCTCGATATTTTTGACATCATAGTCAATATCTGTTGAGGTATAGACTATAAAATGAACTTGTGCCCAAATAGATTCGGATAATTTAACATTAAATTCTATATGCTCTCCACCAAAAGCATTAAGCAATACTTTTTCCATACGTTGACGAATATTTGTACTGTATGAATCCCGGGAAATGTAAACGAGACAAGAAAAAAATCTATGAAAAGTATCAGCTCGTACAAAAAGACGAATGGCTTGATGAGTGGGTTGTAAGATACCAATGACATTTTGCCGCAACTGATCGGCTTCAATTTGGAATAATTCATCACGGGGATAAGTTTCTAAGATATATAGCAAGGCTTGATCTTTATGAGTACTGTGCCAAAATCCTGTTTTTTCAAAGACATATTTTATTTTACGCCTAATAATGGGTGTATCAATAGCCAGTTGATGATAGGCGGCTGATGTGAATAAGCCAATAAAGTAGTGATTATTTATGCCAATATAGTCCATACGAACGGGGCGATGTATGGTGGAATGCGCGTTGGTTTTGGTAATAACAAGGCGATTTGAATGTACAAAACTTTCCACAGCTGGCTTATGACGTAAAATACCCAAACCTGGCTTATCATCAAACTGATAACCTAAAAAGGTAAAGTGATTATTTTGTGCCCAGTGCAAAAAATCACAAATTTCTTTAATATCTTCAGTAGGATTGCTTTTTAAAGTATCTAAAATTTCACCCATTTTGTCAGACATGGCTTGCCAATCATCGACGGCTTGGCGTAAATCATTTAAAACTGTTTTCAATTCTTGAGCTATGACGCTTGTCTCAATTTGTTTATCCACCACGATATGGATAAGAGATTCTTGTGTACCTGCTTGTTCGTGTGAGAGCAATTGTCCTTTTTCATCACGATGTACAAATAAAACAGGATCAATAATTAAATGCACTGTCAAGCCGAGTCGATTTAAAGCGATGCGTATTGAATCAACTAAGAATGGCATATCCTTGATAAGAATACTGATGAACGTGTGCGAAGAATCCCATTGGGGATTGTAGACGCTAATTTTAGTTTCATTAGACATGTATTGAGCACTAAATTCCCAGTAGAATACGACAGTTTCGTATGACTTAGGAAAATATTGTATAAATTTCTTAATTTCTTCAGCATTTGCAGGATTAAAGTTTTTATCTATTTTGGCAGTGATATCTTGCGGTGACATTTTTTTTCCTTTAATTACTCATGTTACGCACGGAGGTTCTGTAACTCAAGAAAACTAGCTTGCAAAGCTTTAAGATAAAGTTTGCCCTTTAATGCAAAATGGCTAGTATGATATTTAAGCTTAATAATATCCAGTTTAAAAGCGGCATAAATGCAAATATATGATTACATTGTGTTTTAATCGTTCTGCTTGGTGATTTGGTCATAAGTCAGATTTCGAACACTGCAAACTAAATACAAAATACCCTCTCTATCTTTTTTTTAAAGACTTGCTTGGTCAATAGAACGGGAAAAACGAGTCCTTTAAGGTTTTTCTTGTATCGTGTCATCAAAAATGAGAACACCATCATCTATGGGATAATAAACGTGTTACTTTATCATGGCTCACTTCACCAGTCGCTGTTGTTTGTGAGAAAGAGCTGATCAAGTAATCCGTATAAATATCAAGTAGACTATTCATTAGTTATCCGCATTTTTACTTTGTCTATTTTACCATATTTTAGAAGCTCTGTGCGTAACATGAGTTATTCAGTTATTTCGGCTTATCATCCTGATGTTTCGCCAATGGTAAAAGCGTATTAGACAGCCCCACAGCACTGCCCACATAAAATAGTCCCATTCCCATTGCAATGCCAAAGTGCAAGAAATACAC
>DAOVTJ010000128.1 GCA_030633165.1 Thiomargarita sp.
AAGTACCAAGTGACAAGGGGCAGGGCAGCCTGGCACGCCGAAATCCGCCCACGTTGGACCTGTAAGACGGCAAGTTCCAGTTGCGATAAGCCACGCGCGCGCCCCTAGTAACGTAGAGCCAAGAACCACCGCGCAGAACGAATTGGATGGAACGATTCTTGCAGAGAGTTTCTTCACCGTTATACGTCTCCCTATACGCTGAACATGTCCACTCCCAGACGTTACCTACTGTATCATGCAAACCCCAAGGATTTTTAGCAAACGATCCTACAGGTGCAGTCTGTTTATTATCCCAACGGCTCCCACAACCATCACAATTAGCTTTATTAGAGCCAATGCTATTACCCCACCAATATTTAGTAGTCGTTCCAGCACGAGCCGCATATTCCCACTCAGCTTCTGTAGGCAAACGATAAGTCTCTCCTGTTTGTTTGCTTAGCCATTTAGCATAAGCTGTCGCATCATTCCAAGACACGTTAATTACTGGACGAGACCCCCGTCCCCATCCGCTATCACTAGGCTTGTTTATACCCGTAGCCTTTGCAAAACGATCATATTCTGCAAAAGTGACTTCATATTTCCCCATAGCAAAACGACTAAGCGTCACCGTATGAACTGGTTTTTCATTACTAGAACCACCGCCTTGAATATCCCCCATTTGAAAAGAACCAGGCTTAATCCATACCATTTTTGGTCCTTGACTACCATTTCTTAAACGATCTTGAAAAACATTGCCTATTAGTTCTCTTTTTCGCAATTGAGCCAGTCTTTCTACTTCAGCTTGCGTACGTTTTTCTGCAGCTATACGCTTTTTATGGATTTCTTCTGCTTTTCTGTCTGCTTCTGCCTTTTTACGTTTATTTTCCTTTATTTTGTCTTCTAAACGTGTGATTTCAGCCTGCTCTTTAATCTTTATAACTGCAGCATCAGCACGTTCTTTAACCCTTTCATTCTCTCTCTTTAAACGTTCTATTTTAACTTGATGTAAACGCTCTCTCTCTGCCTTTAAAGCATCAGCACGTTTTTTCTCTCTCTTCAAACGCTCTATTTCAACATTATGCAAGGGAATAACAGGCACACTACTGGTTACAAAAGAAAAATCACCATCTAAGGATGATGATTCCCATGGGGTTTGACTGTCATCCGTTTCTTGTTTTACCTCAGAACGCACTTTTTTAAACATCATTTCAATAGGTAAATTGGGATGATTAATGTATTTTAAAATGGCTTTCGTATAAGGGCTGTGATTACCTGTTCCATCCGCAGCCACATCACCAGGAGAAGTGGCATAAGCAATTAATGACCCAGTAGGTACTTGTTCCAAACGACCTAAGCCTCTTTTCACACTTCTCGAAGCACTTTTAAAGGGATTATCTCGACAAGCATCCAAAATGATGAGGTTCATTGAATTCTTGGCTTCTTTCATACCACTTAACACTTCATTAATGGTGAGAGAATGATGTTTAAGCTTGCGAACAGATAATTTTTTGAGATCTGTGGGCAGTAAATAATTCTGATTCTCAATCTGAACACCGTGTCCAGAAAAATAAAATAATCCCACAACACCGTCGCCTAATTTTGTTTCAAATAGTGTTAGGGCATCATCCATTTTTTCATACGTGGCATCTTTTCTGAGTATGACTTCAAAATTTAATTTTTTTAAAGCAGCTGCCATGGCTTGTGCATCATTTATCGTATTATTCAAAGGTGAAAAGTGATAAGCTGCATTACCAATGATAAGAGCAACTCGTTTTTTTGTCACTTGTTTTGTCTTCGGTTTAAATACTAAGGTGGCAGCAGGACCTTTTGTAT
This sequence comes from Thiomargarita sp., assembly GCA_030633165.1. Taxonomy (GTDB): domain Bacteria; phylum Pseudomonadota; class Gammaproteobacteria; order Beggiatoales; family Beggiatoaceae; genus DAOVZS01. The sequence continues at coordinate 1,813 of DAOVTJ010000128.1, forward strand.
TAGTGGTTGTTGCTTCAACGCAAGCGGATATAAACACAGTGAGTACTGTGATTAAGGTTAATCTGAATATATATTTCATAATATCTCCTGGCAGTCAAAATAATCTTTTTCCTGCTACCCGTACACTCAACAGTTGTAACTCATCCCAAGCATTGCCTTCCCCCATACCTTTGACAATACGATCTATTTGCACCGTTTTCTCCAAAAAAAAGCGCCACATCTTGGGCTGTGGATATCTTTTTATCGCATTTGACACAATATTTTGACGTGTAGACCAAATCCGAAAAGTTTTAAAAACTTGAGCACGGGCTTGTCTTTTTTCTAATGCATAAGTGATATGACACAAATTACGTATTTCTCGATTTAACGCCCATAATACTAAAATCGCTTCGATTCCTTCACCTTGCATACTCTTTAATTGACGCACACAACGTCGAACATCACCTGCTAACACCGTATCTACCCAATTAAATAAGTCAAAACGTGCATTATTTGCAACAGACTCAAGAACTTGATCCATCTCAATTTTACCAGACCCATATAATAAATGTAATTTTTCAATTTCTTGAGAACAGGCGAGTAAATGTCCTTCAGAACGTTCAGCAATCATATTAATCACATCATGAGAAGCGACTAAACCATATTGACTCATACGCTGCCCTATCCAAGCAGGAAATTCTGATAAAATCAAAGGAAAAACTTGTATCACCACACCAGCCTGATCTAAAGCCTTAAACCATTTTGTTTTTTGCTTGCTGCCATCAAGTTTATTAGTCGTCAACAACACCGTTGTAGTAGCAGATGGATTTTGGCAATAAGGGAGTAATGCTTTAGTCCCTTCATTACCTGGAGATTTGCTCCCTAAACGAATATCTAAAAAACATTTACTGGCAAATAAAGAAAAATTATCAGCATATTGCCCTAAACTGTCCCAACTAAAACCCGTTTCCACCGTTAAAATCACCCGATCAGTATATCCTTGAGTACGTGCAAAATCTCTCAAAATATCCGCACTTTCCATCATTTGTAATGGTTCATCACCTGTTAATAAATAAAGCGGTGCAACACCCTGTCGTTTAAGATGAGCAATTAATTGGGAAGATTTAATTTTCATAGTTATCAGTTATCACTTGCACTTTTTTTAAAAAGTAGTGCATAATAAGGCTAATTTAAACATCCAAGAGAAAAGTATGCCAAAAGAAGAAAACGTTGAAATGCAAGGTAAGGTAGTAGAAACCTTACCTAATACGATATTTCGTGTCCAATTAGAAAATGGTCATATTGTGACGGCTCATATTTCAGGGCGCATGCGTAAACATTATATCCGCATATTAACCGGTGATAAAGTCACCGTACAATTGACCCCTTATGATGTGACAAAAGGTCGTATTACTTATCGCGCCCGAAATTAAAGGCGTTGACGACAATCCTCTAGTAGTCCACGGCTTGCCGCCTCAACTAAATTTAGCACATGCTCAAAGCCGTTGGACCCTCCTAAATAAGGATCAGGCACATATTGCTCTTTGATTTCTGGTGCAAAACTAAGAAATAAATGCAATTTATCAACATATTCAGATGGACACTCCATGCGTAAAATCTGATAATTCTCCTTATCCATGGCTAAAATATAATCAAATTCTGTAAAATCATCTAAAGTCACCTGGCGAGCACATAAATCACTTAAATCAATACCTCGTTTAAGTGCGGCTTCTTGACTCCGTAAATCTGCAGGACTTCCAACATGATAAGCGTGTGTACCAGCCGAATCAATGTAAAATTGCTCGCTTAGTTTTGCATTTTTAACCAAAAGAGAAAATACGCCTTCAGCGGTGGGAGAACGGCAAATATTGCCCATACAAACAAATAATACTTTTATCATCATCATCACCTATTTAACTTTTCCATTTCCTCCAAACTTAAAGAACGTGCTTCATCAGGCAGCATTGTTGGAATACCATCCCGAATGGGATAAGCTAGCTTAGAGCTTTTACACAATAACTCCTGATTCTCCTTATCATAAATGAGAGAGCCTTTAGTTGTTGGGCAGACTAAAATATCAAGTAAGTTTTCGTTCATTTTCTATCCTCTCAAGTAAATGATCGCTAAATTCGTTAGATAATCGAGCGGTGATGGGCAAATACCAATGATGTGGACCAGCAAAGCGCTGACATTTCACCGCATCTTTTTCAGTCATAATCACAGGAAAATTATCATCAAACTGAATATCGCTTTGACAATAGTGATAATGATCAGGAAATTCATGACAATATAATATTAACCCTTGTTCACGCAAACAAGCAAAAAATCGAGCAGGATGACCAATCCCTGCAATAGCATGTACGGTGTGACCTCGTAAATCTGACAAATCTTGTAAAAGAATTTTATCAGCAACATTTCGCAAAGAAGTGATATCAAACAGCATCGTAGAGCCATTAAACACAATAAAATCAACAGAATTAAGCCGACTCACAGGTTCACGTAACGGTCCAGCAGGTAAACAAAACCCATTACCATAACGACGCTTTTCATCTACAACAGCAATTTCGATATCACGGTGTAAAGCATAATGTTGTAAACCATCATCACAAATAATAAGATCACACTGATCTAATAAACTTTCTACTGCAATAATCCGTCGCGGCGCGATAGCAACAGGACAACCACTATGTCGTGCTAATAACACAGGTTCATCACCAACAAGGCGAGGATCACTATCAGGAAACACCGCTTGTGGCCATGTCGTAGCCTGTCCACCATAACCGCGACTGACAATCCCTGGTTTAAAGCCATTTTTTCTCAAAAACTTTCCCAGCCAAATAACTAAAGGTGTTTTACCTGTCCCGCCCACTGTAATATTACCGACTACAATAACAGGAACTGGAACATGATGGCTAAACCCCAATTTATAAATTTTGCGACGCAACCACACAATGGCGCAAAATAGCCAAGATAATGGAGCTAAAAAAAATCTGATTGGATGCTTGCCATACCAAATTTTGTTAATATTCATGATTTCCATGCACCGTAAAATTAGTGAGACTTAGATGCCTATTAATGAATTTGACCTTATTACTCGTTATTTCAGTCAAAAGTTTCCCAAACGGGATGATGTCATTTTAGGGATAGGCGATGATGCCGCTCTATGTATGATACCTTCAGATATGCAACTCGCTATTGCTATTGATACATTAGTAGAAGGCATACATTTTCCAAGTATGACTCGTCCTAAAGACATTGGCTATAAAGCCTTAGCTGTCAATCTCAGTGACATGGCAGCTATGGGGGCAGTACCTGCTTGGATGACATTAGTATTAACCTGTCCAGAAACGAATGATGCTTGGTTGAGCCAATTTAGTGCAGGATTAAAAGAATTGGCAGAAGCACACCAAGTTAGCCTAATCGGTGGAGATACGACATCAGGACCCTTAACAATCACAGTACAAATCACAGGTTTTGTTCCCCCTAACTGTGCCTTAAAACGAAGCGGTGCACAACCAGGTGATGGTATTTATGTTACTGGAACGCTTGGTGATGCAGGGCTTGGCTTAGCTGCCCTACAAAAACAAATTGTATTACCTCTTCCAGTCCTAAATTTTGTAGAATCACGTTTAAATCGACCCACACCCCGTTTACAAGAAGGTCAAGCTTTGCGTGGCATTGCCAATAGTGCGATTGATATCTCTGATGGATTAGTCGCAGATTTAGAACATATTTTAACAGCCAGTGGCGTTGGGGCATCATTAGCACTGGATAAATTACCCTTATCCAATGCTTTACGTGATTATTTATCCAGTGAAAGTGCTTGGAATTTTGCATTAAGTTCTGGAGATGATTATGAATTATGTTTTACGGTGCCACAAAATCAAGAATCGGCATTACAAAATGCACTTCCGCCAAACTCATACACACGTATTGGAACAATAGAACAAAACCATGGTTTACGTTGTCGAGATGGCGAGGGACGAATATTCATACCACAACAAAAGGGCTATGAACACTTTGTCAAATTAAACGTAAAGCCGCGAAAACGGAGAAGTCGTTCAAGATGATAAACGGTGCGCCTACAATATTATTATAACATTATTTAAATTAATGATTTTATAGGCAAAATTAGATAATTAGATTTGCTAAAGTATCAAACTTGCAATTTTCACTTCATGACTGCTAACATTGAATACATTAAATTCAATCTGATAACTGAACACTGGTAATATGACAGCACATATTTTAGTTGTTGATGATGAACCTGATATTCATAGTCTTATAAAAGAGATTTTAGAAGATGAAGGTTTCATTGTCAGCGTTGCGGCCGATGGTCGTACTGCACGAGAAATACGACGTGAACAACATCCAAATTTGATTTTACTTGATATTTGGATGCCTGATATTGATGGTCTGTCATTACTTAAAGAATGGCGTGATGGCGGTTTATTACTGGATAGTCCAGTGATTATGATATCAGGACATGGTACTGTCGAAACAGCAGTAGAAGCGACACGTTTGGGTGCTTATGATTTCATTGAAAAACCAGTCTCTATTTCTAAGCTATTAATAACAATAAAACGCGCTTTAGAAATGGCCACTTTGCAACGTGAAAATTATGGTTTACGCAAAGATATCCAATTAGTGACAAAACCCTTAGGTCATAGCGAAATTATGACTGTTTTGCGTGATCAGGTGAGACGCACAAACCAGCACAATACTTCAGTCCTTATCAGCGGTGAATCGGGAACAGGACGAACTTTATTAGCACGTTATATTCATCAAGGGAGTCAAAATCAGGCTGGCCCTTTTGTACAAGTACGAGTCGCTGGTATGACGCCAGAAAATCAAGGGCTTGAACTATTTGGTCGTCATGGCAGTGAGACTTTAGCACGTCTTGAACAAGCCGATGGGGGTACTTTGTTTATCAAAGATATTGCCGATATGGATGATGCGATACAAGCACGTTTGTTAAGTAGTTTAGAAAATAAATCTTTTCTACGTAATGGTGGGGCTGAGCCGATTGTCATTAATGTACGCGTCATTGCGGCAACGGCTTATGATGTTGAACAAGCGGTGACAAGTGGACGTTTACGGGAAGATTTGTATTATCATCTCAATGTTGTCCCTTTACATATTCCACCGTTGCAACAACATTGTGAAGATGTACCAGAATTATTGGAATTTTATGTCAATCTTTTTGTTAATCAGGAAAATCTCCCTTATCGTAGCTTTACGGTAGCCGCACAAAATAGGCTTCGCAATTATGCTTGGCCTGGTAATGTCCGTGAACTCAAAAATCTTGTACAACGCTTATTAATTTTAAGTAATAGCAATACCATTGATATTAATGAAATTGAACCAATTTTAAAGCAGCGCCCTGTTCATACAGACCATTTATCAATTTATGAATTACCTTTACGAGAAGCGCGCGAGCAATTTGAAAAGGCATATTTGGAACATCATTTACAAGATTTA
>DAOVTJ010000227.1 GCA_030633165.1 Thiomargarita sp.
ATAAAGCCCGTAATGACCATCCCGCACAATAGCCACTTAGCATGTCTAAATCATGAATATGAAAATCACCGTTGCGATGTGCCTCACCGATATCAGATTTATAAACTTGACTAAGCCAATAATTAGCAATAACTTTACCAGACACGTTTAAAATGAGGCCGCCCAAAGTATAACCCTGATTAGCATTAGCATTCACCCGCCAATCGTTTTGAGTAAGATACTCCTCGACGGTGTCAGCTACGTTTATAATGGTTTTATTCATAGTTATTAAATAGTATTGAATGTTAATAAACTATAAAGAGAGAATGCATTCCTTGTCAAATTTATAAAAGTAGAATATTATCAAATACTTATTTATCATGATTGTTGAAACAGTTTGAATAAATTACAATTTTTCTATTAAAACCATATAAATAATAGTTGAATAACATCATCTATCTATATGATTTTATTGAAAATCATGTAACCCCTTGATATTATATTAAGTATTTGATTTTATTAGAAATAAATTAAATTACTTTAAAATCAATATGATAGAAAATATTAATTCAATATAGCAATTCATAATCTATGATTTGAAAAAAAGATTGATTAAGATCAAATAATTTTATTATCAGCTATGCTAAAATTGATTTTTTTGGGAGTTTAAAAAAATGAATACTATAGATGATAACAGTCCATTTAGCTTAGATAATGATAAGGCTTATCAAGCATGGCGGGCACGTAAATTAGAAAATTATCCTAGCGATTTGTCAGCCTTAGTGGTCGAAATTAATGACCCACGTCTATTAAGTCCTGCAGAACATGATGCAATTTTGGCACGTTGTAAACGTTTCAACATGGCGATTTATGCTAGCCCTCTGAAAGATGAGGATAAAGCTTTTTCTCATGAAATCAGTAAACAATTTGCTTTAACACAGTTAGATAGCAATATGTGTGCAGATGAAGATAGTATCACGTCATTAACTGTGGCTGCAGAAACGGATGGAATACGACAAACTTATATTCCCTATACCAATAAACCCATTAAATGGCACACTGATGGCTACTATAATGCACTTGATAGGCAGATTTATGCATTACTATTGCATTGTGTACGGAGTGCTAAAGAAGGGGGCGAAAATGCCTTATTGGATCATGAAATTGCTTATATCCTGATGCGGGATGAAAATCCAGAGTATATCCAAGCACTGATGCAAGCTGATGCAATGTGTATTCCAGCCAATGTAGTAGATGGGAAAGAACTTCGTCCTCTTCGTTGTGGTCCTGTTTTTTCAATAGGTCCTGGGGGCAGTTTACACATGCGTTATACAAAACGGACATGTTCTATTACTTGGAAAGAAGACAAAGCCACACGAGCAGCAGTACTTTTTTTGGAAAAATTATTAGATAGCGATTCTCCTTATATTTTTAGGGGCACTTTGCAAGCTGGACAAGGTCTTGTCAGTAATAATGTTTTACATGATAGATCAGGATTTACGGATCCCACTGATACGAAACAACAACGTTTACTTTATCGGGGACGTTTTTTTCAACGGGTTGCAGGTTCCTAAGTATTTGAGAAACCAAGCTTCAAACTTATGAGCGCTTAGCATGGTACTCTCAGATTATACGAATACTTTTGGCCAATACTTGCTACGCCGTTATGGCGAGCGGGTACATAAATTAACACTTAATGCAGGTTTTAGTTGTCCAAATAGAGATGGCACCAAAGGACGCGGCGGCTGTACTTTTTGTAATAATAAATCTTTCAATCCTAATGCGCGTGATTCAATCACTACACAATTAGAAATGGGGCGCGAAATCATTAAAAAGCGGACTGGTGCACGCTTATTTATTGCATATTTTCAAGCATATACCAATACTTATGCTGATGTAAAACATTTAAGTACACTTTACGAAGAAGCTATCGCAGTGCCTGGCATTATTGGTTTATCTATTGGCACGCGCCCAGATTGTGTATCAGAAGCTGTGTTAGATTTGTTGGTAAGTTATCAGAAACAGGGATATGAAATATGGCTAGAATTAGGATTACAATCAGCCTTTGATGACACATTAGAACGCATACAACGTGGACATGGTTTTGCAGAATATCAACAAACGGTGCTTGCTGCAAGACAACGCGGTCTTTCCGTTTGTACACATCTCATTATAGGTTTACCTGGAGAAGAAAGGTGGCATAACTTAATGACATTAGAACGTGTTCTTGAATTGGGGGTAGAAGGTCTAAAATTACATCCCCTGCATGTCGTTAAGCACACGATCTTAGCAAAGCAATGGCAAGAAGGTTTATATCACCCTATGGATATGTCCACTTACGTCTCTATTGCGGCTGATTTGATTGAACGAACACCGCCTGATATTGTGTATCATCGAGTAACAGCGACCGCCTCAACAGATATTTTACAAGCTCCAAGTTGGTGTCATAAAAAGTGGGCGGTATTGAATGCTATTACAACGACTTTGCACCACCGTAACACTAAACAAGGGAGTAATTATGGAACTTGTTTGCCCAGCGGGTAATTTACCCTCTTTAAAAGCTGCCGTTGATAACGGGGCTAATGCCATTTATATCGGATTTCGTGATGATACCAATGCACGGCACTTTGCTGGTTTAAATTTTACAATTGCTAAAATGGAACAAGGTATTCGCTATGCTCATGAACACAAAGCACGAGTATTTTTAGCGATCAACACTTATCCACAGCCTAAAGGTTGGGCACGTTGGACTGATGCAGTAGATCATGCCGCTGAATTGGGAGTGGATGCATTGATTATGGCTGATTTAGGCATACTGGATTATGCGACAGAACATTGGCCTGATGTGGCACGACATCTTTCGGTTCAAGCCTCTGCCACTAATTACGAAACGATTCGTTTTTACCATGAAGAATTTGGCATTCGTCGTGTGGTATTGCCCAGAGTACTTTCCCTTTCCCAAGTCAAACATGTTGTAGAAAATAGTCCAGTAGATATAGAAGTTTTCGGATTTGGTAGCCTGTGCGTGATGGTAGAAGGTCGTTGTTTATTGTCCTCTTATGCAACAGGAGAATCACCGAATACTTTTGGGGCTTGCTCTCCAGCAAGTGCTGTAGAATGGTGTGAAACATCGACAGGCTTAGAAACACGCTTAGGTGGCGTTTTAATTGATCGACGCGGTGTTGGAGAAAGTGCGGGTTATCCAACTATTTGCAAAGGACGCTTTAATGTGGGAAAAGATACTTTTTATGCGATTGAAGAACCCACTAGTTTAAATACATTAGAAATGTTACCCCAATTAGAAGAAGCAGGTATTTCTGCAATAAAAATTGAAGGTCGCCAACGAAGTCCTGCTTATGTTGCCCAAGTGACGCGTGTTTGGCGAGCGGCATTGGATGCTTGTCAGCAAAATCCTGCGAATTATACTCCCCAAGCGAATTGGTTAGCAGAATTAGGTAAAGTCTCAGAAGGAACGCAAACCACTTTAGGGGCTTATCATCGCCCTTGGCAATAACTGAAAACTGAAATTGAATGAAACCTAAAATTTCCTTGGGACCCGTTTTATATTACTGGTCGCGTGATACGCTGCTAGAATTTTATGAACAAATGGCAGAATTACCTATTGATATTATTTATTTAGGAGAAACTGTCTGTTCTAAACGCAAATCTCTCCGCACTGATGATTGGCTAGAACTCGCAAAAACTTTAACGGCAAAGGGTAAAGAAGTCATATTATCTACATTGACTTTAATAGAAGCAGAGTCGGAAATGAAAACTTTACGCCGAATTTGTGAAAACGGAAATTTCATGGTAGAAGCCAATGATATGGCAGCAGTGCGTTTATTACAAGGAAC
>DAOVTJ010000076.1 GCA_030633165.1 Thiomargarita sp.
AAGGCTCCAAACGCACAGAAAACATCACAAATTGGGCTCTAAAACACTACCAAATCCACTCTAATGATCCTAAAATCACCAAAACCGACATATTTTATGCAATATACGCTATCCTACATCAGCCTCATTATCGCACCAAATATGCATTAAATCTCAAGCGAGAATTGCCACGATTACCCATGATTCCAGATTTCTGGAAATATGCCAAAGCTGGGCAAAAATTAGCAGATTTACATTTGAATTATGAATCCAAATCACCGTATCCACTCAAAATTGTTGAAAATCAGAAAGTACCCTTCTCTCTGAAAGTAGACAAAATGAAGCTATCTAAGGATAAGACTAAGATTATTTACAACGACTTTATCACCCTAGAAGGCATCCCAGAGGCTGTATATGACTATAAATTAGGTAATCGCTCTGCTTTGCATTGGATTATTGACCAGTATAAAGTTAAGAAGGATAAAAGGAGTGGAATTGTTAATGACCCTAATCGAGAAGATGATAGTTATATATTAGAACTGATAAAGAAGGTAATCACCGTAAGTTTGGAGACAGTGGAGATTGTGGAAGATTTGAAATAGTCAGATCTCACAGCCGAAAATTAGGCTGTGAGATTACACAAGAAATTCAACAACTTATTTGTAGAAAAACAAATCACCGCTGCAAAATCAATTCAAGCACCAACTTGCTACCAAAATAAGCCAACATCAGGATTACAAAACCACTGAGATTCCAACGTATCGCCCTCTTACCGCGCCAACCATAACGCCAATGTCCCCAAAGTAATATTGCAAAAACACTCCATGCTATTATGGATAATACAGTTTTATGTACTTTATGTTGTATAAATATATCTTCTAAAAAGATTATGCCACTTAATAGGCTAAGACTAAGTAATACAAATCCCAAGGCAATCATTTGAAAAAGTAACTTTTCCATCACTTGCAATGGGGGTAATCTTTGCATCACCCAAGCAGGATGTTTATGATGTAATTGATGATCTTGAAGGGCTAAAAATACAGCTTGTAATGCAGCAATGCTTAATAGGCTATAGGCGATAATGGAAACTAAAATATGCAATCGCACACCAAAATCTTGCTCTAAAATACGTTCTGTATGAAAAGAAGCTTCTAATCCTATTAGAAGGGCTGCTAAGAGAAATAACACAATAGCAAGATTCTCTACAGGTTCACGTAGCAAACTCAGTAATAATAATAAGGCAATTACCCAAGAAATCAAAGAACCTGCATTAAAAAAGCCTAAATTTAAGCCCAAAGGCGTTATTATAGTCTGATATAACACAAAAGCATGTAGGCTTACTGCTGCTCCTCCTAAAAGGAGTAAAATTTGTTTACGATTAAGACGACCTATTTTAATAAATCGTGATAAGGCAGCAACAATATATAAGAATATTGCAGAAAAACTAACTAGATTCACAAGCATATTCCCATGTTAGAAAAACCAAGTTTCTCTAAGAAACTTGGTTTTTTGAAATTATTTCGCCTTGGGCTGACTTTTAGCCTGTTCTAAGGCAATTTCCTTTAAGGCTTCAAAAGAGTTTTGATTTGCCCCCCCCTCAATGGCTTTAACAGCCAATTCTTGTGCTTGTTTTAGAGCAGATTCCAATTGTTTGGAAAGTTTATCAATTTGGCTGCTTTGATTTTTGACTTGTTCTTCTAACGAACGAATTTTTAATTCCTCAACATTTTCATCACCAGTAAACTCTTTAGCAGCGAAATCTGCCTTAATCTTAGCTTGATGACGTGCAATGCCTGTTCCTTCATCTTTGGCTTTTTTGATAGCTGTTTTCAATTCTTCAGGAAAACATTCTACCTTGTTTTTGGAATCCTGAAACTGTTTTTCACGCTCTGCAATTTCTTTTTCACGTTCTTCCCATGATTTTCCACGTGTTTCTTCAAGCTCAGATAACACGTGATCTTGTTGCTTGTTCTGTTCGTTGTATTCTTCTTCGCTAAGTTCGCGTTTCAATGTTAAGTTGTAGCGATATTCTGTTTCATCCCGCTTTTTTGATTTCTTATCGGAAGATTCTTCTTCTTGTAAACGCAAGCTGGTTTCAGTATGTTCATCTTGCCAAGCTTGGTGTTTTTCAAACCAAGCTTTTTCAGATTCTTTACGCTTTTGTTTCAGCGTTTCTTCATACTCCTTAGATATGTCCGTATGCTGGTTTAGCAAGTTACCTAAGGTATCTTCTTCAATTGTCAACTTGTATAAGCTCGTCAAAGTACTGCTTTCAGTTTCTACCGTGGTGCGTACTTCTTTTAGGGCGGCGGCTTCCACAAGTAAATCTCGTGATAATTGGCTTAACGCAAAATTAAATTTCTCACCAAATTGCCCCAAGCTATTAATCACCTCTTCCATTGATACTTGTGTGTCATTTTGCGAGATCACTTGCTTTTTTGATGTGGCTTTTACTGTCTCAACCGTTTTTGGTGGTGTCAACTGTTTAGTTTCTAAATCCTTATAGGCAGATTCTAATGCATGATAAGCTTCGAGAATTTCTGCTTTGGTGCTTCTGGGCTGCACTTTCTTAGCCATTATTAAACTCCTGCAGTTGCTTGTTTAGATTGCCCTGTACTGGATAAGGCTGTCATAGCAAGCTGTTGTATTTGCAGTGAAGCGGCTTGCAGTTGCTCGGATAATTGGGTAATTCTTGTTTTCTGTTCAGTGACCGTTTGGTTGAGAGATTCAATTTTTAATTCAAAGCCTTTACGTTTGGATTCTCTTTCTTTATCTAATAATTTGGCTTTGTTCTCTTCATCCTTGTGCGTATCTTTGATTGCACTTTCGCGAGCTTTTTTGACTGCTTCTTCAATTTCCTTGGGGATGGAATCGACTTTAGTTTTGTATTCCTCAAACTTCGCTTGTTCTTTGTCAAGAAAGGCAAGACGCTCTGTCCAATCTTTTTCCTTGGTTTTATCTTCCTCTGCCAGATGAAGTTCTAAGGTACGCTTACGTTTATCGTACCCATCAGTGTCTTCTGTTTGTTGCCAAGTGAGTTTGTAATCATGTTCTTCTTCAGATACTTGACGATTTGTAGCCTGCTCATTTTGCTGTTTCTTGACATCCGTCTTATGGTCTTGTTGTTGCTTTTGCCAAATCTCGCGTTGTTGGGATATTTGTTCTTCCAACGCTTCAGTCTTGTGCTTGTTCTCCTTATCAAGACTTTCCAATGCCTGTTGATGCTCTTGTTGTAAGATGTTTATGGCTTCAGCAGCCACTTTGGTATTGTGTAATGTCGTTAAACGCTGTTTTTCAACCAGCATGGAATGTTGAATTTGTGCTAATTTTTCTACTTCAGTAGTTATATTCTTAACCAACCCATCAATTGATTGACCAAAGCCAGATTGCAATTGTGCTAAAGATTGAAAAATGCTTTCAGGGGTGTATGTAGAAGCTTGCTCAACAAGTTCTTTATCTTCTTTTCGAGCAGCAATCTCTTGTTTCGTGGCAACTTTCAAGGACTCTTTGTGATAGTCCGTATGTAGCTTTTCAAACGCTTTGAGAATGGTTTGTGGATCTGAATTTGGCATATTTATTTCTCATTTCTCAAGGTTAAAACCCCCGCCTTTAGGCGGGCAGATTTTATCACCTATTTTTAGAGTAAAATATTCTTTCATTTTTTAGAATGGAAAGATTATGGAGTATAGGCATGGTAGTCATACAGTTTATAACATTCAATATCATTTTGTTTGGGTAACTAAATATCGTTACCATGTATTGGCGATATAGCTTTGAGAGTCAGAGAACTGGTATGACAGACCTGCGAAGCTTTTGAAATCCAAATCATTAAGGGAGTTGTTAGTAAAGAGCATGTACATATTTTCATTTCGGCTCCTCCTCAGATGGCACCAAGTGAGATTATGCGACGCATCAAAGGACGAACATCAAGTAAACTTTTTCAAGAGTTCCCAAATTTGAAAAAGCGCTATTGGGGAAGACATGGGCAAGAGGTTATTTTTGTGTAACTGTTGGAGAAATGACTCAAGATATGAGCAAAGATTATCTCGAACATCATTTTGAACCCAATCCTGATGATAATTTCAAGACAGATGTCTAACGGGGCTATTCGCCCCGTATCAGGACTTTCAGTCCCTCCTTTTAACCCACCTGCTTTAGCAAGTGGGTGTTAAGTACATGCCAGTGATGTGCTAATTCAATTACCCTATAAAATAGAGGTCTCATCGAGTTTATACAATCGGAAATCGCTATATTTTTTAGGAGTTACCTAATTTCAAAATTTTTTTCATCTTTATTAGGACTTACGCATTGATAAACTATATTTTTTGTGTTCCTGATAAATATCATAGGGTTATAAAAAAATAGCACGTGTCTAAATCTGTTATTTGTGACCAATAACGATTAATCAAAAAATTGTAATGCCTTGTATTTAAAAGGGAACATCAAATTTATCATCTGTCAATGCGTAAGTCCTATTTATAAAGAAAGATAAACGTAAAGAACTGGCAGCTTTTTCAAGAAGATTTCTAAATAAATCTGGCATATTTTCTACAACTTTTACAATAAAATCATTAAAAGCTCCCTTAAAATCTTCCCACCATGTTGGTTCTCTATTCTCAATTTTGTGGTTTACTTTTTGCAATTCATCTTCAATATCTTCTCTTTTTTGGTAGTAGCGGTTTTTAGCTTTTTCACTAAATTTACCCTTTTTATACCACCTGTCAAAATCATCACCAATTTTTTCTGTCCATGAGAAAATTTTTCTATGGTGCTCAGAATCTAACAATTCGTTTATGGTATGAACATGTTCTTTAAAGAACCATCCTTTTTGCTTATAAATCTTAGATTCTAGTTGATCAATTTCACAGAAAACACGTTTAAACCTTCTTTCTACTATCTCGAGATCAGTTCTATCCATTTGATCCATTTTTCCAACCTCTTATATTATAGCCAACTCATATAGCTTTTCAGAAAAATATTTTTAAGCTAAACCGCCAAAATTTGTCAAACATTGGAGGTTTTTGGCCAAAATCTTTATCTGAAATACTATAGGTGTTCGGGATAATTTATAATAACTTGAATAATAAGGAAAAAATAACAACATCAGAAAACCACCATGGATGAGATTAACACACTAAAAAAACTTAAACAATGTTTTGGCAGCCGCTAAAAAAGTCAAATTATCTCGCTAAAAAGCGAAAAAACTTTGAACAAGTGAAGGCCAGGCACAAATTACCATTTTTGAAAAAATTATTTTTATATCATCCATATTGCAGCACTACCGGGAATGGATTTGAAAGAATAGGATAAAAACCAAGTTTAGGAAAAACTTGGTTTCTCAAGATTTTAAGGTGTAAAAGAGGAACCACATCCACAAGTTGTGACAGCATTAGGATTACGGATCACAAATTGTGAACCTTCCAAACCCTCTGTATAATCAATTTCTGCTCCTACGAGATATTGATAACTCATAGGATCTATCAAGAGTTTTACGCCTTGGTTTTCAACGATTGTGTCATCTTCTTGGGTTTTTTCATCAAAAGTGAATCCATATTGAAAACCTGAACATCCGCCCCCTTGAACAAACACACGTAACATTAAATCATCGTTGTTTTCTTCCTTAATCAATTGTTGTACTTTTTTTGCGGCATTATCAGTAAACAATAAAGGTGCTGGCATTGCTTCTTCAGTCATCTGTTTTTCTCCAGTAATTCCCCTAATATGGGGATTGTTTGTCCCTATGTCAAGATTTCTAACACTTCTTCAAGTTCCATGCGTAATTGACGAATAATTTGTTGGCTTTGTTGCATATCACCTACTGATGTTTCGCCAAGCAAATGTTGTTTAGCACCACTAATGGTAAATCCTTGTTCATACAACAAACTGCGAATTTGACGAATCAAAATCACATCTTGTCGCTGATAATAACGCCTGTTTCCACGGCGTTTAATTGGTTTCAGTTGGGGAAATTCTTGCTCCCAGTAACGTAGTACATGAGGCTTAACAGCACATAATTCACTCACTTCACCAATTGTAAAATAACGTTTTCCAGGTATAACTGGAAGTTCACTTACGTTTGTTAGTTCTAGCATAAGATTCTATCCGTGTTCTAAGTTTTTGGCCTGGTCTAAAGGTAACAACGCGCCTTGCACTAATTGGGATTTCTTTCCCTGTTTTTGGGTTTCTACCAGGGCGTTCCTGTTTATCATGTAAATCAAAGTTGCCAAAGCCAGAGAGTTTGACTTGTTCTCCTTTTTCCAAACCCAAACGGATCTCTTCAAAAAACGATTCTACCATCTCTTTGGCTTCTCGTTTATTTAAACCCAATTCATTATAGAGTCCGTTGGCTATTGCAGCCTTCGTTAATGCCATGTTTATTTCCTTAATTGTGCACCTAAATTTTGTTCAAGTGTACTGAGTACTTGTTCAACCACGGTATCAACTTCAGAGTCGATAAGATTGCGCGAAAAAGCCTGAAAAATCAAGCTTATTGCCACACTTTTTTGGTTGGCTACAATGCCTTTACCTTGATAAATATCAAATAACTGCCAATCGATCAAGGTCTCTGGTGCAACCAATTTTATACAGTCCAATAATTGAACAGCACTAACTTCCTCTGAAACAATTACAGCAATATCCCGTCGTACAGATGGATATTTAGAAACTTCTTTAAATTGAGGGAGAACTGCTCTACATAGAGGTGTTGTTCGTAATTCAAATAAGTACACAGGTGAGATTAAATCTAGCATTTCTACTAAATTCGGATGGGCAGCTCCCAAGAGACCTATCCATTCATCCCCGTGATAAATTGCAGCAGTTTGTCCAGGGTGTAACGCAGGGTGTGTACTCGGTGTAAAACGATATTCATGACTTAAACCTAATAAGGCTTCTACATCTGCCTTAACATCGAAAAAATCAACTGCATGTCCCGTTTCTCCCCATTGCTCTGGGCTAACTGTTCCAGTGACAATACCTGCTATCATCATTTCTTGATGCAATATTTTGCCTTTTTTTTGCATAAAGCGCAAGCCAGTCTCAAAAAAACGTACCCTATGTTGTTGACGTTTTTGATTATATTGCACAGCCTGGATTAAACCTGTCCATAACGTGGTACGCATTACAGCCATATCACTAGCAATGGGATTGGCTAAAGCAATAAATTCAGAATCGGGACTAAATTGAGTTTGTAATTTTGGATCAACAAAGCTATATGTAATGGCTTCTTGATAGTCACGTTGAACTAACACCGCTTGTAGTTGTTTTAATGTCACAGCAGGTTGAGGATGCATAATCATGCAAGATTGTGGTGCTTGACTAGGTAAGTTATTATAGCCATGCACTCGCGCTAACTCTTCAATTAAATCAGCCTCAATCGCAATATCAAAGCGGAAACTTGGGGGAGAAACTTGCCAAGTTTCACTTTGTTGTTCAATTTTCAAGCCTAAACGAGTTAATATATCGCTGACTTCGCTAGCCTCTATTGTTTGACCAAGTAAACGTTGAATTCTTGAAGCACGAAGTTCAATTGTTGGAGGTAAATTTACATTTTCAACATGTTCAATAATTGGACCCGCTTGTCCACCCACTATATTTAATAATAATGCTGTCGCTCGTTCTATGGCACGACTTTGCAATTGTGGATCAACGCCACGTTCAAAACGGTGAGATGAATCTGTGTGTAATCCATAACGCCGTGCACAACCTGAAGCGTGTTGGGGTGCAAAAAATGCGCTTTCTAAGAAAATATCTATCGTATCCAATGTGACGGCAGAGGCTTGCCCTCCCATCACACCCGCCATAGCCAGAGGCTGTTTATGGTCAGCAATGATTAATGTTTGTTCATCTAATTGGACTGTTTGCTCATCTAATAAAGTTAGTTTCTCGCCAGAACATGCCATTCTTACTTGTATACCACCAGATAAACTGCTCAAATCAAAAGCATGCATAGGTTGTCCTAATTCTAATAGAACATAATTGGTGACATCTACAATTGCTGTAATACTGCGTAATCCACTACGGCGCAAACGTTCTTGCATCCATAATGGCGTTGAGGCTTTGGCATTGACATTTTTGATAATGCGCCCAACATAATGGGGGCAAGCTTGTGAATTATGAATCTCTACAGGAAATGTATCAGAAATTGTCGCAGCTATGGGTTTGCACTCAGGCACTGTAACATCGCAGCGTGTCAATACACCCACTTCACGTGCCACACCTTCAATACTTAGGCAGTCGCCACGATTGGGAGTAAGGTCAATTTCAATACTAACGTCTTCTAATTGCAAATAATGGCGTAGATCTTCACCTATCGGTGCATCATTAGGTAAAGACATTAATCCTTCAGAACTTTCTGCTAAGCCTAATTCTTGAGCCGAACATAACATGCCGTATGATTGCACCCCTCGCAATTTGCTTTTTTTTATTTTCATACCATCTATTCGAGCACCGATTAAGGCAGTGGGTGCTCGCATACCAACATGAACATTAGAAGCCCCACAAACAATATCTAAGGGAGCATCTTCACCGACATTGACGTGACAAACTTGAAGTTTTTTAGCATCTGGATGAGCTTCAACGGAAAGAACTTCCCCAATGACAACTTTGTTAAATGAGGCTGCGACAGGTTCAACGATATCTACCTCTAAGCCCGCCATTGTGATTTGTTGGACTAATTCATCTGTTGAAATGGGCGGATTAACCCATTCGCGTAGCCAATTTTCGCTGAATCTCATTGTGTGTAGCCTTTTGAAGTTTTATTGTATTGATGTTGTCTGATCATGGAATAGGTTTAAGTGTATTCCATTGTTGACAAGCTGGACATTGCCAATACAACATTTTTGCCGTTAATCCGCACTGATTACATTGGTAAACGGGTTTATTTTTTAATAGTTCCGTTATCATGTCTTTTAAAAGTAACAAATCTTCGAGATTATCCGTTTTGGATAGGGTTAAATCAAGTTGCAATTTTAGACCACGTAAGGATGGCGGCTGTTTTTCTATTTTTGTTATAATAAATTTATCTAAGTTAAGATTTGCCAACATTGGTGTTATACCAGGATGACGTTCTAACAAAAGTTGTAAATAGCGAGTAAATTCCTCTGGTTTTCCGATTGCTTGGTAACAGGTTTGTAAAGGTGCTATGATTTCACTCAAATAAGCTGGGTTTTGTTGCTCTACCCGTTGAAATGCTGATATTGCCTGCAGTTGTTTACCTTGATCCAATGCCATTTGGGCTTCTAATAAAGTCGCACGGACACAATTGGGATCAATTTTTAAGGCAGCTTTTTCCTGTCCTTGTTCACAATAGTATTGAGCAATTATGGTATGCATCGGTTCATTTGATGCCTTTTCCAATTGTTGTGCTATATTGATAGCCCCTTCCCAATCTTGTACTTCTTGGTAAATTTCTAATAATTGGCGCAAGGCTAGAGTGTGATGGGTATCTGAGGAAAGCAGCTTTTGGAAAAAATGTTCTGCCTTGTCCAGTAAACCAGCATGACGATAATCTAAACCTAATTCAAACAGTGCTAGCTTGCGTTTTTCAGAATAAAGAGAGAGATTTTTATGAAGACGAATGGCTCTGTTAAATTCACCGCGGCGGCGAAAGAAGCTCGCTAAAGCAAAATGGGTTTCAACAGTATCGCCACCCACTTCAACAAGTTTAATAAAGATATCAATGGCTTTATCAGGTTCTTCATTCAATAGATAATTTAATCCCTTGAAATAATCAGGGGACAAAAGATCTGCAGATTGTTGCTGTTTTTGATAGTATGCTGTCAACCAGCCTGAAAGCACAGCCACCGGTAATAACAACCATAATAAATCAATCATTAGCTTAGCCAAAAGGGTGACTGACACGCAATCACGCCACCCTTACAATTCAAATGACCACGATACGGTTATTTCGTGCGTGTATAACCGCCGCCTATATTGACTCGTTCACGCAATTCTTTACCAGGCTTAAAATGGGGAACATATTTTTCTGGCAAAACCACTGGTTCACCAGTTTTTGGATTACGTCCTTTTCGGGCAGGACGATAATGCAAAGAAAAACTCCCAAACCCACGTATTTCTATCCGTTCCGACTTTTCCAAAGTTTCTACCATCTGTGTTAAGATGGTTTTAACTGATAATTCAATATCCTTTATGGATAATTGAGTTTGTTTCAGTGCAATCTCATCAATCAATTCAGATTTTATCATCTCACTTATTTAGTTATCATTGATAAGTGCATGAACCGTAGTCCAAGCACTTATTATATTAACTATTGACTTTCCATCTGTTCTTTAAATAAATCACCAAAAGTGCCACCGACAGCAGTGGGTACATTGCCATAATCTTGCATAGCTGTTGCTTCTTCTTGGGAAAGCAAAGCTTTGATAGATAGGTTTATCATGCGTTTCTTTCGGTCTACACCAATGACTTTAGCTTCTATTTCTTCGCCTACTTTTAAGACAGTATGTGCATTCTCAATACGCTCACGTGCGAGTTCTTGCACTCGTAATACGCCTTCTACGCCTTCTTCTAATTGAATAATGGCTTTATTGTTCTCGACCTCAGTAACAAGACCCTTGACAGTCTCACCTTTGGGATGCGTCGCAACAAAGTTGGAGAACATATCCTTATCTAGTTGCTTGATACCCAATGAGATTCTTTCTCGCTCTGCATCAACTGCTAAAACGACTGCTTCAACTTCATCACCTTTCTTGTAGTTGCGTACCGCGGTTTCACCTGGGATATTCCAAGAAATATCGGATAGATGCACCAAGCCATCAATATCGCCTTCCAAGCCGATGAAAATACCAAAGTCTGTGATAGATTTGATATGACCCGCAAATTTGTCATTTTTATGATGTGGATGAGCAAATTCTTCCCATGGATTTGGATGACAATGTTTAATACCTAATGAGATACGGCGACGCTCTTCATCAATATCAAGAACCATGACTTCGACTTCATCCCCAATTTGTACAACTTTAGAGGGATGTACATTTTTGTTGGTCCAGTCCATTTCTGAGACATGCAC